>NZ_JASONN010000237.1:0-288 GCF_030217285.1 Pauljensenia sp. UMB3104
AAAAGCACCAAAAATCGTTAGTTGCGCCTGTGGATAACGTGCAAAAACAGCTTTGACAGCCAACTCTAAATCCGTATCATCTTTTTCAGATTGTGCTTGAAGTACCTCTTTAGATTGAGAATAAATCAAAGCCAACTCTTTCTCCGAAACGGAATCAAAATCACCGACCGCTAAATCTGGGCAAATGCCTTGTTCAATGAGAAACAGGCTTCCTCTGTCCACTCCGATAAAAATGTCAAAATCCACTTGAAAACTATCTATCATCCCGCCAGCAAAAAGAGCAATTTT
>NZ_JASONN010000238.1:0-287 GCF_030217285.1 Pauljensenia sp. UMB3104
GCCAGCGAAACGGTAGTTACCGTTCGCGTCGGTGGTGGTACGAGCCACCTCCACGCCGTTGGCGTCCTTGAGGATCACGGTCACGTTCGGCACGCCCGGCTCACCGTTATCCGCACCGTTACCATCGGCGTCATTCCACACGCGGTCACCGATCGTGGCGGGAGCAACCAGACCAAAGTCCACACCCTGCACCGACGCATCAGTAATCGTCACCGACGCCTGAGTCTCGCCCCGGCCCTTGTAGGCCTGGGTCGGAATCAGACCAGCCAGATCACCCTTATCAGGAT
>NZ_JASONN010000239.1:0-287 GCF_030217285.1 Pauljensenia sp. UMB3104
TGCACGAGGCCGTCTCGTTGTCGTCGGAGATGGGCAGGTCGAGGCTCACCGGCTCGGAGGGGTTGAGCCCGTAGTCCCACGCGAGCAGGTAGGGATTGTCGATGACTCCGCCGACGCCACCCTGGTCACTCCACGCCCCAGAGATCTCCATCAATGGGATCTCAACGTGGTACATGTACCGACCGTCGGGGCCAACGCTACCCTCGCTCTCGGTGAAGACGTGGCGGTAGAACCACAGGCCGTCAGCCGGGTCGTGCAAGTCGATCGCCGCCAGGGGCGAGTCATCG
>NZ_JASONN010000240.1:0-287 GCF_030217285.1 Pauljensenia sp. UMB3104
CTGACTCCCCCCATCTCCACTATTAGGACGTTCATTTTGGTACAAAGTGAACGTCCTATTTTTTATGCCATAAGACATGACGTTTCGCCTTGTCGGGGCAGCTTTATTGCTTTCGGAAGTCTTCTTGGTTAGGTATTTGACTTATCGCTAGCTCGGCACAGTTTGTCAGATTTCCGGGAGGCTGGAAGGCTCCGAGAAGTAAGCTACAAGAAATATGTCCATCCGCCAAAAGCGTGCGAGTCGCTAAAACTTTGCGGTTTCACAGGATAGATCTATAACCTAGAGCG
>NZ_JASONN010000241.1:0-287 GCF_030217285.1 Pauljensenia sp. UMB3104
GGCCCCGACCTCGTGGCCACGGGTCAGCTCCTTCAGGCGCTCGTACGGGTTCGTCATTCCGGTTGCGCCGGCGATCGACGCGGTGCGCATGACCTGCTGAACCGCTTCGCCGAGAACTTCCCAGTTCGCATCCAGGTCGGCAGCCATACGGTTAACGTCAATGTCGATGCCGTCAAGGCCACGAACCAGGTTGAAGAACGCGAGGATCGAGTGCCCAAGGCCAACACCGATATTGCGCTGGGTCGTCGAGTCGGTCAGGTCACGCTGCATACGCGAGGTGACCAGCG
>NZ_JASONN010000242.1:0-287 GCF_030217285.1 Pauljensenia sp. UMB3104
CTTCTGTTCCTTCCCGTGGCACACGTACTCGCTCGCTTCGTCATGCACGTGGTGATCTCCGGCCAAGGAACACTCGGATTCTCCCCCGACATTAAGAACCTGCTTCCCGACATTGCCTCATTCAAGCCCTCCGTGTTGTTGGTTGTCCCGCGCGTCCTGGAAAAGGTCTACAACTCCGCAGCCGCGAAGGCCGGTAAGGGCATTAAAGGCAAGATTTTCTCCTGGTCCGCCAAGCAGGCAAGGTCGTGGGCAACTTCGAAAGAAAAGACGCTTGGCCCATCGCCGTT
>NZ_JASONN010000243.1:0-286 GCF_030217285.1 Pauljensenia sp. UMB3104
TGACGGTGGCGCGTATCTCCCAGGCCCTCGGTGTGTCCTGGAATACCGCCAACACCGCTGTCCTGGGTGAAGGCCAGCGTCTACTGATCAATGATCCAACTCGGTTCGATGGCGTGCGTGTCATCGGGGTGGATGAACACGTGTGGCGCCACACCCCCTACGGAGACAAATACGTCACCGTTATCTTGGACTTGACACCCATCCGAGAACGCAGCGGCCCCTCCCGACTCTTGGACATGGTCCCGGGTCGCTCCAAGCAGGTCTTCAAAACCTGGCTGGCCTCCCG
>NZ_JASONN010000244.1:0-286 GCF_030217285.1 Pauljensenia sp. UMB3104
GATCAGTGAATATCCAGTATTAGCACCCGTTTCCGGGCGTTATCCCAAAGAAGGGGGCAGGTTACTCACGTGTTACTCACCCGTTCGCCACTCATCCACCCAGCAAGCTGGGCTTCAGCGTTCGACTTGCATGTGTTAAGCACGCCGCCAGCGTTCGTCCTGAGCCAGGATCAAACTCTCCGAACAAAAACAAAAACGTTAAAGCCCAGAAAAACCAACCAACCAAACAAGGCCAGCCAGCAATCCCAACCAAAAACACTCAAAAACAAAAAACAGGCATAAAAAA
>NZ_JASONN010000245.1:0-286 GCF_030217285.1 Pauljensenia sp. UMB3104
TTCTTCAGCACTCCCCCGCACGTCCCTTTGAACACGAAAGAGTCACCTTTTGCGGCTTCTACCACTTCACGGATCTGATCAATAGTAGATCTCGATAGGGATATGGTGCGCACGCCACTTTCGGTCTTAGGAGCGCCAAGCACGCGTTTCCCGTTCGCCATTTTCCATGCCCGTTCTACTCGCACTATGGCAATTCGAGCATCCAAGTCGAAGTCCGAGCCTTTCAGCGCGGTTGCTTCACTCCACCGCATGCCCGTGCCCGCCAGAAGGGCCAGGAGCGGCCTCC
>NZ_JASONN010000246.1:0-286 GCF_030217285.1 Pauljensenia sp. UMB3104
TTTATTAGCACTCATGATCTTCCATTTCTGCGTCTCGTTCTGCTAGTAAGACGGCGTATGCGCGATCGTAGAAGTTTGCGTTATCGGTTTCGACTTGCACTTGGCTGAATAGTCGGAGTGCGGCATCGCTAGCGCACATGCGATTTTTTTCGATCTCGGTAAGCTGCCTGTGCGTTTCTTTATGATTCTTTACCTTCTGGGGGAGAGCGTTTTTTGCTTTCCGCTCAAGTTTCCGCGTATTAGCAAGGATCTGATTTAGAAGGTCTACTGGGTCATCGAGGAATTT
>NZ_JASONN010000024.1:0-34050 GCF_030217285.1 Pauljensenia sp. UMB3104
GCGCACAAGCAAGCAACAAGCCACACAGGGCGAATTTTTTCGCGCACAAGCAAGCAACAAGCCACACAGGGCGAATTATTTCGCGCACTGGGGATAGAACAGGAAGTGCTGACGAAGGTTGTATGCGCTGATATTTAAGGTCGCCGCCGGAGGGGCCTGGCCAGGCTTCGAGACGGGGCCCGGCTGCGGCGGACGTAGGCGGCGGCGGAACCGAAGGGCCTGGCTGCGGCGGCCGTAGGCGGCGGAACCGAAGGGCCTGGCTGCGGCGGCCGTAGGCGGCAGCGGGACCGAAAGGCCTAGCTGCAGCGGCCGTAGGCGGCGGAACCGAAGGGCCTGGCTGCGGCGGCCGTAGGCGGCGGAACCGAAGGGCCTGGCTGCGGCGGCCGTGGGCGGTGGCGGGGCCTGGCCGGGCTTCGAGATCGACCACTCCGAGCCGTCAGGCTCGCGTGTGGCGATCTCGCGGGCGGGCCGCCGCCCACGGGCGCACCAAGCAGCCCGGCCCCACAGCAGGATCAGACGGCGCCCGGAACACCATCCCGACCCACAACCACAACCACATACACAACAGAAAGCGGGCCGGAATCCCTCGGTTCCGGCCCGCCCTCAATGCTCAGTGATTATTGGCGCTACGCGGCAGGTGGCCCTGCGCGGCAGGTGGCGCCACACGACAGGTGATCACCAGTGCACCACAGCAGTCAGCTGTCAGTAGTGCACGACCACCGTGTCGCCCATGTCGGTCCAGTCGTAGATGAACTTCGCGGCGTCGACGGGCATGTTCACGCAGCCGTGGGAGCCGCCGTAGCCGCTCCAGCCGAAGGAAGAGCGCCAGGGAGCACCGTGCATGGCGTAGGAGCCGGTGAAGTAGGTGACCCACGGGACGCCTTCGGTCTCGTACTTGGTACCGTCGGCGTTTTCACCGCGCATGGTTTGCACGTCGTACTTGAGGTAGACGTGGAAGGTGCCGGTGACGGTCGGCGTGTCGGGTGCGCCGGGGACCATGTAGAAGGGGCCGCCGGCGACCTTGCCGCCGATGTAGGCGGTGACGGAGGCGTCGGACAGGTTGATATCGACCCACTTTTCGCCTTCGGCGGCCTGGTAGACCAGGTTTTCGGTGCCTTCGGCGACCTGCTTGGTCTCGGAGCCGGGCTCGACGTCGTCGTAGTGGAACAGGCCCTCATAGGCCTTGCCGTCGGTCATAGCGGCGACGACGTCCTTGGTGATCTGTTCGGTGTTGTTGGTCTTGAGGCCCTTCTTACCTTCGCGCGCAACGGTCAGGACGTTGCCTTGGGAGTCAACGTTGTCGACGCGGTTTTCAGGCTTGACGTCGGTCTTGGCGGCCAGGGCGTTGACCCAGTCGGCGACCTTGACGGTGCTGATGGAGGGCGCATCCAGGCTACCGTCATCCTTGGTGAGGAATTCGACCCACTGGACCTTGTCGGAGCGCTCGGCGGTGAAGGTGTCGATGCCGTCGGAGATTTCGATCGGCGTGTCGAGGAGGGCGTTGGCCTTCTCAGCGGCGACCTGCGCGTTCTCGGTGGTGATGGAGGGCTCCATCTGGCGCACGCTGACGTCCTGGGTGACGGAGGTGAGGGTGGCGCCGGCCTGCTTGACGGCGGCGGCCACGTCGTCTGTGGACACGCCGTTGCCGTTTTGCGCGGGGGTGGCGGTGAAGGATTCACCGTCTTGCGCGACGACGACCGCGGCGTCCTTCATTTCCGAGGTCAGGGTGGAGTTCGCGGTGGCCGCGAGCTTCTTGATGGATTCCTCGCTGACGGTGACGACGGGGTCGACGTTGCGCTGAGAGAACAGCGCACTGACGAACGCGGGGAAGGACGTGGAGCCCTTCATTGCGGCGTCGGCGGTCTCGTCGGCGTCGACCGTGATACCCGCTTCGTTGAGCGAGGCCTGCGTGGTCTTGCCTTCGACCGTGAGGGTCACGTTGGTGGCGTCGGCACGCTGGTTCACTGCGGAGACGACTTGGTCGCGGGTCATGCCCGCGACGGAGGCCCCGGCGATGGTCGTGCCGGGCAGGGCGCGTCCGGAGTAGTTGGCGGCGTAGACGACGCCGGCGCATACGACGAGGAGGACGAGGGCGCTCACAACGCCGATCGCCCATCTGGTTTTCAGGGATAGTTTCTTGAGCATCGTTTCTTATCGTATAGCCTCGTGTGCGCTTGTGGGTAAATTCCGTTGAATTTTCAGCTGAGTTATCGACCACACGGAAAGGGGCGAAATTCCGCCCTTTCATCCAACACAACAACCGACAAACGTGATTATTGCCGCGACTCCCTTCGCCACCTGCGAGAACGCAAGCCTTTATCCTGGTTGTATACGCGTTTGCCGTCGATTTTGGGAGGCTCATCATGGCTGCGCCGCGACTTCTTGTTGTGCCCGGAGGCACCTCTATCGGTGCCGTCGCTCTGGCGAACGCGTCGATTCACAAGCTTGTGGAGCTGTACGAGGAGCGCCAGGCGGACCCGGATCATCCGGCGCCGCACACGGTTGTTATCCTGCGCACACCTGGGGATGTGCCTCCGGCAACCCTGCGCGGCTCGGCGGTGACCCCCGAGGATGCGTTCCCCGAGGACCGCTACCCCGGCCTCGCCGAGGCGATGAACGCGGACCCGCATTTCTTCGACGGTATTGACCTGGTCGTTCCGACGTCGGGGTCGAGCGCGGGCACCCCACGCCTCGTCGGCCTGTCGATTGAGGCTCTCATTGCTTCGGCGAAGGCCACCGAGCTGGCTCTGGACGGCCCGGGCCGTTGGATCCTGGCGCTGCCGGCGCACCACATTGCGGGCGCGATGATTCTGCTGCGCGCGGCGGTCGCGGAGACGAATCCGCAGATCGTGGATACGTCCGAGGGCTTTGATTCCCGCGCGCTCCTGCCCGCTATTGCGGGCGCCACGCAGGACGGGATGCCCGGCTACCTGTCGCTCGTGCCCACCCAGCTCGCACAGTGCCTCGAGGCGGGCGAGGAGGTCGTGGGGCCGATGCGTTCCCTGTCGGCGATCCTCGTGGGGGGCGCGGCAACGAATCATCAGCTGCTTGCCCGCGCGACCGAGGCTGGCCTGAAGGTGCGCCTCACGTACGGCATGACGGAGACGGCGGGCGGCTGCGTGTACGACGGTAAGCCGCTGCCGGGCACGTCGGTGCGCGCGGTCGACTGGGACGGGCGCACGCGCCTGGCGATTAACGGCCCGACGCTGATGACTCGTTACCTGGATGCGGAGAGTCCTTTCTTCGACGAGGGCGGCCACCGCTGGCTGCTCACCGGGGACTTGGGCATTATCCGGGCTTCCGGGACGGTGGAGGTACGTGGCCGCGCGGACGACGTGATCGTTTCGGGCGGTCTGTCGATTGCGCCGGGTCCGGTGCGCCGGGCGGTCCGCTCGTTCGAGGGCGTGTCGGATGCGTGGATCATGGCGTCGCCGGATGAGAAGTGGGGTCACGTGGTGACTGCGCTGGTGGTGCCCGAGCAGATGCCGTCGGATTCGTTGGAGATGGCGGAGCTCGGTTCGGCGGTGCGCGAGCACGCGGCCGCTCGGATTGGGCGCGCGCAGGCTCCTCGTCGGGTTGTGGCGGTCGACGCTCTGCCCTATCTGGGTTTCGATAAGGTCGATCGTGCTGCGGCGGCGCAGGCCGCAGCCGAGGCCTCGGGCACCGAACGGGCGTGGGTGCGCTAACCCGCTGCCCGGGTGAGCGTCCGCTCCAACTACACTGGTGGGCATGGCTTCCGTTTCGAATTGGATTGAAGGCGCTCGCCTGCGCACCCTCCCTGCCGCCGCCGCACCCGTGATCGTGGGGTCGGCGGCCGCGCATTACCTGGGGGGTTTCAGCGCGCTGCGCGCGTCCCTGGCGCTCCTGGTGGCGCTGGCGTTGCAGGTGGGGGTCAATTACGCGAATGATTATTCGGATGGCATTCGCGGGACGGATGACAATCGCAAGGGGCCTGCGCGTCTGACGGGCGGGGGCCTCGCAAAGCCGAAGACGGTCCTGGCGGCGGCGTTGGGTTCGTTTGCGCTGGCTGGGGTCGCCGGCCTCGCGCTGGTCGCGATTTCTGGCACGTGGTGGCTGATCGCCGCGGGCGCGGCGGCGGTCGTGGCCGCATGGTTCTACACGGGCGGCAAGCACCCCTACGCCTACATGGGTATTGGACTGTCCGAGCTGATGGTCTTTGTGTTTTTCGGTCTGCTGGCGTGCGTGGGCACGACGTGGACGCAGGTGCAGTCGGCTCCGTGGTGGCTGTGGATGAGCGCGTCGGCGCTGGGCCTGCTGTCGGTGGCGCTGCTGATGGCCAATAACATTCGTGATATTCCGACGGATCGCGAGTCGGGCAAGATGACGGCGGCCGTGCGCCTGGGCGACCGGACGTCGCGCTGGGTGTACGCGGCGTGCGCGTGGCTTCCGGTTGTGTTGATCGCGGCGCTCGGCGCGGGGGTTGGCTTGCATCCGCTGGCGACGTGCGCGCTGGGCGTGGGCGCGGCCGCGTGGGCGGTCGGCGTGAGCCTCCCGGTCCTCACGGGGGCCTCCGGTCGCGAGCTCATCACGGTGCTGCGCAACACCGGTTTTTTCACGCTGTCGTGGAGTATTCTCGCGGCCATCGCCCTCGTGATTGCCTAGGTTTTTATCGACGTGGCCGGGGCTCCTCACGCTCACGGGGCCTCGTCGGGCACTGAAAAACGACCGCCTGTCAGGTAGGATGACCCACAGCACTACTCACCGTTTACGCGGAGGCCACGATGAGCAATGATTCCTACACGCCGGGCGTGCACGCCCCGATGGGCACGGTCGCCCTGGGTTCGGTGATGAAGCCGTGAACTGGACAGACATCCAGCAATGGGAATCCGCGCCGCTGCAGAAGCATGCAACGGAGTGCGAGAATAAGCAGCGCCTGCTGCAGGCTGCTGGCGATGGCCTCGCAGAACGACTGGGTAGCCTCGTTGGTTCAAGCCAAACGGTCAAGGCCGCCAAGGTCGCGTTGCACAAGCGCATTATGGCTATCGAGAAAGAGGTTAACTTCCTCATCAGCTCAGCCGAGATC
Organism: Pauljensenia sp. UMB3104; assembly: GCF_030217285.1. Classification (NCBI taxonomy): domain Bacteria; kingdom Bacillati; phylum Actinomycetota; class Actinomycetes; order Actinomycetales; family Actinomycetaceae; genus Pauljensenia; species Pauljensenia sp. UMB3104. Next base: position 5,045 of record NZ_JASONN010000024.1, read on the forward strand.
GCCTCAGAGGGCGCTCAGGGCATCAACGAAGTCCGCGCGAACGCTGACGACGCAAAGCAGCTGGCACAGTCCTGGAATATGACTATTGACTCGAGTGGAAACGTGTCAATAGACGCCGCGCAGGTGAAGAGGCTCAAAAAGGCCGGAAAGAATATCCTCGACGTCAAGTACATGGTCGACACCGCGCAAGAGCGGGTGAACGCGGCCCTCAAGCGGGCACGGGAGCTCGTCGATTCCCTCTCGCAGAAAATGTCTGCATTGGACGCGGGAACCTACGACAATAACGTTCACTACTCTGCTATGAACAAGGTGCGCCCCTCGCTGCCTCCTGCCGGCGCCTCAGCGCAGGAAGTTGCGTCCTGGTGGAACTCCCTTTCCGACAAGGACAAGCAGTGGATGATCGAGCAGCATCCGGACGTCATCGGCAACCTTGAGGGCGTCGACTATACGTCGCGCAATCAGGCGAATCGGATTATGCTGCCACGGCTCCAGAAGCAAGCAAAGGAGGAGCTGGACGCGTACGTCGCGAAGGTGGGCCCCGACATGAACGGCCCAGAATTTGAGGAATTCTGTCGCCTATCAGCTCGTGTCAAGGCTTTGGATCAAATTGACGAGACTCTCAAGCAGGAGTCCGACGGCGTTCCTCGCTACCTGATGCAGCTTGACCCGAGCGGGCCGAATATCCTTGCTGCGGTCTCGCAAAATAACCCCGACGACTCTCAGCACATCGGCGTCATCGTGCCCGGCATGACGACGAGCGTCGCAGGTAACGGCGAGGATGGTTCCATCCTCGATTACGACACGCACGCCACAGTTATGCGTCAATCAGCACAAAAGGCAGCAGCTCCCGGAGAAAAGGTCGCGATGGTCTCGTTCTTCGGTTACGACGCGCCTCCCGGTGTCCTCGCAGCGTCAAACACCAACATGGCTCAGGCTGGCGCCAAGAAGCTCTCCAGCTTCCTGACCGGCATCGACGCGGCTCGCGAGCATGGCGCTGGCGACGCGCATATTACCGTCGCCAGCCACTCCTACGGCTCGACCACGGCCGGCATCGCTGCAACACTCGTGGGAGATGGCGTCATCGACGACCTGGTGCAATTCGGCTCACCCGGCTCGGGTGTCCAGGACGTGGGCGAGTTCCACGTCCCCGAGGGACACACCTACGTCAGCGCCGCCCCGTACGTGAACGACATGGTCCAGGGGGTAGGCCCAGACTCCTCGTTTGGAAAGAACCCCGACACAATGGACGGGTACAAGCACCTGTCAGGTGACGTTGGTGGATTCAAATGGACGCTGACCCCCACACTGGTCCCTATCCCAGATCCTTTCGGATCGCACAGCGACTACTTCACAGAGGGCACACAGGCAAACCGCGACATCGGCCGCGTCATCGGAGGAAATCCTCCCTCATGAGAAAGCTTTTCGCCGCCCTTCTCGCATTTTTTTCAGTTATCGCATGTGCCGCGTGCGCACCGTTTTTCGGAGGATCCATGAACCCGTTTAGCCCCCAGGTCAAATCCATCGAGGCCTTCCAGCACGACCTTGAGCCCACCATCATTGCCGCGCGCAACGAGCTCGTCACCGCCGAGAACTTCATGGCGTACAAAGACAATTACTCCATCTCCAAGTACATGGATGATGGGAAGGACCTTTATTCTCTCCATTCGCGCATGTTCTTCTTCACCGAGCTGGACACGGACCACATCCGTGAGATCTACAGCGAACGCCTCATCCCCCTCGGATTCAAACTGACCGAAGAACACTGGACCTCCGACGGAGTCGAGATCGTCGATTACATGTGGATTAACGAGGAATACCACGCCGTCGTATCAGCGACGACGCGACTGGGCGAGCAGACCTCCACGTACTACTACACACAGGGGAACCCCTCGGACGGATCAACCTCCGACCCCAAGCAGCTCATCGACCAACCCGGACGCATCCCCGACTGGTTCGACCCCAACCTCCCACCAGCAGACCAGAAATGATCACAAGCGTCCAACGCAGGCGAGGAGCGCGATCACTCACGCTCCTCGCCTGCACCCTCCTGGCGCTGTGCACCACCGCGTGCGCACCGTTTTTTGGAGGATCCATGACCCCGAGCGCTCCCCCGGTGAAATCCGTCGAGGCTTTCCAACGTGACCTCGAGCCCACCATCATCACGGCACGTAATGAGCTCGTCACCGCCGAGAACTTCATGGCATACAAGAACAACTACTCCATTGCTGCCTACATGGAGGACGGAAAGAACGTATATTCCTTCCACTCGCGCATGTTCTTCTTTACCGAGCTGGACACAGACCGCATCCGCGACACCTACAACAAACACCTCCTGCCCCTCGGATTCGAGCTCTCCGAAGATCGCTGGACCTCCGGCGGAGTTGAGATCGTTGACTACCTGTGGACCCACGAGGAGTACCACGCCGTGGTCTCGGCGACGACGCGACTGGGCGAGCAAACCTCCACCTACTACTACACGGTAGGCAACCCCTCAGATGGATCCAACGGCGATCCCACACAGCTGATCGACCAGCCCGGACGCATCCCCGACTGGTTCGACCCCAACCTCCCACCGGCAGGACAAGGATGACGCAACGAACAGCAGAACGCCGAGGAGCGCGAGCACTCGTGCTCCTCGCGTGCACCCTCCTGGCGCTGGTACTCACTGCCTGCGCATCACATCTAGGAGGACGCGGCATGAATCCGCAGCACGCCGAGGCACTGAGCCGGGCAGATCAGATGGAACCCATCGAGGCCTTCCAGCGAGATATCGAGCCCGCTCTCATCGCCGCGCGCAATGAACTACTCACCAGCGAGAACATCCGCACGTACAGTGGCGGCGATTTCATTAGCGCGATTCCGTACGGAGACCAGTACCTGTACAGCATGATGACCAGGCACTACTGGTTCGAGGAGCACGACGTCGATAAGGTGCGTACCACCATCAACTCCTACCTCGAGCCACTGGGGTTCACCATGATGGAAGAGGAGTACACGGCTGATGGGGACACCCGCGCCAACTTCTACTGGACGAATGAACGCTATGGCGCAACTGTGAGCGTTCTCGTCGGCCAAATCATGGATAGTTCCTACTTCTACTACACCGAGCCGCTTCGCTCCGACGGCTCGGCAGGCGACCCCAAGAAGCTCTTTGATACGCCCGGCCGCACCCCAGACTGGTTCGACCCCAACCTCCCACCGGCAGGACAAGGATGACGCAACAAGCAACCGCACGCCGAGGAGCGCGACCACTCGCGCTCCTCGCGCGCATGCACCGCGAGTGAGAAAGTAGCTCAGCGCCCGCGACGGTACAGGTATTCGTGCAGCCAGTCGCCCGCGATGCCGGTCGCTGCGGCGACGATGCAGACGAGGGCGACGGCCCGGAAAGCGCCCGACGCGAGCCACGGCGTAAACACGCCGATGCCGATCGCGGCGCTGCCCTGCATGGCGAGGTCGTTCATGGCCACGGCGCGCCCGTTCTGTCCGGGAGCGACGGTCGCAAAAACGGTGTCGTAGATGGGTGTAAACAGAGCGCCGAAGCCGGCGTAGATGAAGCACATGGCGACGGTGATGACCCACGGGCCCATGCTCATGCACAGCGCAATAAGGACGGTACCCGTGAGGATGAGGCTGACGCACGCGCGCACGGTACGGCCGCGCCCGATGCGCGACATGACCGCGCCCGACGTCATGGCGGTGGTCAGGGCGACGCAGTAGGCGGGCAGCAGGCGCACGGAGACCTGCGCGGGCGTGAGCCCGTAGTTGGCGGCGCCGATGCCGTTCATGAGGGGCGCGACCGTGAAGTTCATGCAGTAGACGATCAGGATGAGGCTGATCGAGCGCGCCCACGGCACGTTCGTGAAGAAGGAACGCGTGATGAAGGGGGCTCGCGCACGTCCGATGTAGCGCCAGAAGAGGACGCCGCCGAGGATGAGGCCGGCGATGAGCCACCAGTGCGGGTTCGCGGCGACCAGGGTGAGCAGCAGGGCCAGGGAGGAGAAGATCGCGAGGCCGACGATATCGAGGCGTCCGGCGTGCGCACGCGCGGGCACGCGACGCCCCATGATCGGCAGGCAGGCGAGGCCACCCAGGGGAATGAGGAGGAGCAGAGCCCAGTTGATGTCGGCGAGGATACCGCCGGCCAGCATGCCGATCGCGGTGCCGCCCTGGAAGGCCGCGCACATGAGGCCCACGTAGAGGCCTCGTTTCTTCGGGTCGCGGATGGCGGTCGCCAGGATCATGTACGCGGAGGCGGCGGCTTGGTATCCGAGGGTTTGGAGGGCGCGGGCGACGATGACGCCGACCAGGGACGAGGAGAAGGCAAAGCCGAGCAGGGACCCCGCGACGATGAGTCCGATGCCCACGTCGACGATGCGTCGCAGCGGGATGAAGTCGCCGAGGGTTCCGTACAGGAAGCAGGCGACGCCGAGGACGATGCCGGGAATCGCGGTGATCAGGCCGGAGGCGTCCCCCGCGCCGATGTCTTGGGCGACGCGCAGGTAGACCAGGTTAAACCCCTGAAGGGAGACGGTCCCGAGCGCGTAGATGCCAAGAAGCGGCAGGAGCACGCGCGCCGGGCCGTGCGCATATTCACCGTCGGTCGCGATCGTGCGCACGTTGACCGTGGGGGCCGAGGCCGTTCCTCGGATCACCTGTGACGGTACGGTGGCGACGCGGCAGGTGGGACCTGCCGCTCGCGAGGAGATGAAGAAGCGGAGCGTGCGCACGGCGATTAGTTCACCACAAATCAACCGTTTAGCAGTATTGCAGGAAACTAGTGCGCGAATGAAGCTGCACTTAACACTTCGTTTGGGCTAAGCCGCGCCACCAACTCCACCGAGGAGGCGCCAAAATACGCGACGACACCTCTGTGACGTGGCACAATAGAGCATCCCATCGCAAAGGAGCGCTCATGGCACGCGTCATTGTCGTCGGTTCCATCAACCAGGATGTCACGGTCACGGTCGACCGTTTCCCCTCCCCCGGCGAAACACTCTCTGGCACCTCGCTCAGCTACAGCCTCGGCGGCAAAGGCGCAAACCAGGCGGCCGCCGCCGCACACTCGGGAGCCACCGTCGTCTTCGTCGGCGCGCTCGGCTCAGACCCCTCGGGCCAGCGCCTGCGCTGCGACCTGGCATCCCACGGCGTGGACGTCACGCACCTGCGCGAGGCCGACGGCCCCTCGGGAACCGCACTCATCACGGTGGCCGCATCGGGAGAAAACACGATCATCCTGGACGCAGGCGCGAACGCGACCGTGAGCGTTGAGCCAGCCAAGGCCTCGTTGTTCCCCGCACCCTCCGACATCGTCGTCCTCCAGGCGGAGATCCCCGAGCGCGCCAATGCCGAAGCCCTCGCGTGGGCGCATTCCTTCGGCGCGCGCGTCCTGCTCAACCTCGCTCCCGCACGCCCGACGGACCCCGCGCTCATGGCGCGCACGGACATCCTCGTTGTCAACGAGACGGAGGCCGGCCTCACGCTCGGTATGCCCGCCCCTGCTGGCCCCATGGAGGCGATCGGCGTCGCGCGGGCGCTACGAGGCCTCGGCCCCAAGCACGTCATGGTCACCCTGGGCGCGGATGGGGCTGCGTGGGCGTCGGGCAGCGAGGCCGGGCACTGCCCCGCCCTCACCCTCGGCGAGGCCGTGGACACCACGGGGGCCGGGGACGCGTGCGTGGGCGCGCTGGCGGCCGCGATGGCCCTCGGCAAGCCCTTCGACGAGGCCGTGGCCGACGGCATCCGGGCCGGCTCGACCGCGGTCCTCGCGCCCGGCGCCGCCCCCTCGTACGCAGCGCTCCCCCGCGTAACACGCGTCTAAACGCCACACGGAACACCCCCGATTGCTCCGGGAGTGAACGCGCCAGCGTGAGGCGCCCCACGCCCCTATGCTAGGGGCATGGTCAGAATCGCCCTCGTCGTCGCAATGCTCGCAGTCACCATCTACGCTGCCGCCGACTGGCACCGCACGCCCGAAGACGAGATGCCCGGCAAAATCGCCAAGCCGATATGGCTCATGATCATCCTGTTCACCGCGACGGTCGCCGCCATCGGCCCCATCGCGTGGCTCGTCCTGCGTTGGGTATCCCGCGCAGAAAAGAAGCAGACGCGCACGCCCGAGGCCCCCAAGCGCCCCTCTGCCCCCGACGACGACCCCGAGTTCCTCTTCCGCCTCGAGCGCGACATCCAACGCAAGCGCCGCGAGGAAGAACGCCGCGAGCGCGAGCGCCGCAAGCGCTCCGACGGCGACGCACCCGACCCCACCGAGGCCTCGGGCGACGAGGCCCACTAAGGGGCACCGTTACCGTCCACCTCAGGCGCTGCTTGTCGCGCGCCTCAGACACGCCCTACCGCAGCGCGACCCGACACCCCGGCCGCTACGGTCAGCCCGGACGCTACGGTCAGCGGCGCAGATCCGCCTGCGAATCCCCCGGCGTCATATCCTTGGCAATCGCGACGAGGTCCGCCGCAGGCTCCGCGTATGACGTCCCCACGAGCGTCGCACCCGAAAAAATGAACGACGTGATCGACGCGAGCGCGCAGTGGCGCGACTTCGGAGAATGAGGCAACGGCTGGCCATTCACGAAACGCGTCAGCGTCACGATCGGATTCTGATGCGACACCACCAACGCCTCATGCCCCCGCGCCGCACGCAAAGCCGACGACAGGGCCGCACTCATACGCGACGCAACATCCCGATACGGCTCACCCCACGAGGGACGCAGCGGATTGCAGTAGTACTTGTAGTACTTCGGATTCGCCAGCATCGCCCGATTCGAATTCACCGGCATACCCTCAAACACGTTATCGGACTCAATGAGACGCGGATCCGACTCAATCGTCAGACCATACGCCGCCGCCGTCGGCGCCGCCGTCAACTGCGCGCGCAGCAGCGGCGAAGAAATCACGCGCGTAATATCCGCACCCGAATCCACCAGGTACTCCGCGGCGCGAGCAGCCATCGCATGGCCCAGCTCCGTCAGCCCAAAACCAGGCAGACGCCCGTACAAAACACCGTTCGGATTGTCCACCTCACCGTGGCGCATAACGTGAATAATGGTGCGTTCCATAACACCCAAGTATAGGGGCCCGGATACACGAGAGGCCCGACCAAAAGGCCGGGCCTCCGCTCGCTCACTTCTTGTTGCGACGCTGGTGACGCGTCTTGCGCAGGAGCTTGCGGTGCTTCTTCTTCGCCATGCGCTTGCGGCGCTTCTTGATGACGGAGCCCATGGGGTTCCTCCCTCGTAGTGTGTGCGGCAGAGGTACTACCGCTGATGGATGATGGGTGCCCGAGACGGGCACATCGTGCCTATACTACCCGCCAATGACGCGAGCCTGGTCACCAGAGTGATCCGCCATACCAGCCTGGATCATCTGGGCGACCGCGGCCTCCGGGACTCGGAAGCTCTTTCCGACGCGAATCGCGGGCATTTCGCCACTGTGAATCAAGCGGTACACAGTCATCTTAGAGACGCGCATGATGTCCGCCACTTCCGTGACAGTCATAAAACGCGGCGCCGACTGCTGTTCCATTTACTGACTCCCAGTATGCTCGCGAGGCGCGCTAAACCCGATTCGTTCACCGCTTACGTAGCCTCACGAAATATACTACTGCCCAACCACATGGAAACTGCAACTTTGTCCAGTTTTGTTGCAGAGTCGTTAAGGAGCAGCGATGGCACCGGCACGTAAGGGTCGACAACAGCGAGCGAAGACACCTCGCTTACGTCCCCAACCCGGCGCCACCCGAGCCCTGATGCACGGGCACGTCCCGGCCTCGTCCCCCGCACTCTCAGAGGAAACCCTCAGCCCACAGCCCTCCCCCATCGTCCGCCAAATCCCCGGAGGACCCAGCGGCCCCCACCCCCAGGTCCCCACCTCCCGCATGCAGCGAGTGCGCGCCTGGCTCTCACGCCAAGCACGCTACTCGCCCGCACGCCTCGCACTGGGCACCTTCGCACTCATCATCGGCGTCATCACCGCGCTCCTGATGCTCCCCATCTCCTCCTCGTCGGACACGTCCGCGCCCTTCGTCGACGTACTCTTCACCGCCGTATCCGCCGTGTGCGTCACCGGCCTGACCACCGTCGACACCGCGACCTACTGGTCCCCCTTCGGCCAAGCCGTCATCGCCGCCGGCATCGTCGTCGGCGGCCTGGGCGTCATGACCCTCGCATCAATCCTCGGATTCGCGGTGTCACGCCACCTCGGCCTCACCCAGCGCATGCTCGCCACCCAGGAAACGGGAACCGGCGCCATGGGCCAGATCTCGACGCTCCTCAAAGCCGTCATCGCCACATCACTGAGCATGCAGGCACTCCTCGCCGCCATGTTCCTCCCCCGCTTCCTCGCCATGGGATTCGACCCCGTGCGTGCCATCTGGGATGCCGTCTTCATGGCGATCTCCGTGTTCAACAACGCCGGCTTCGTCATCCTCCCCGACGGCCTCGCGCCCCACGTCACCGACTGGTGGATGCTCATCCCCATCATCCTGGGCACAACCGTGGGCGCCATCGGCTTCCCCGTCATCATGGACGTCGCCAAAAACCTGCGCACTCCGCGCCGCTGGCGCCTCCACACCAAGCTGACACTGTCGACCTACCTGATTCTGGCATTCGTCGGCGCCCTCGCAATGGCTCTCACCGAGTGGCACAACCCGACGACGCTCGGCGCAATCGATACGCCGTCGAAGATCCTCAACGCCATGCTCGCCGGCGTGAACTCCCGTTCTTCCGGCTTATCTGCGCTCGATGTGGGCGCCATGCACTCGCAAACCCACTTCGTCCAGGACATCCTCATGATGATCGGCGGCGGCTCCGCATCCACCGCGGGCGGCGTCAAGGTCACGACCTTCGCTGTCCTCGTGCTCGCCGTCATCGCCGAAGCCCGAGGCGACCGCGACATCGAAACCTTCGGCCGGCGCATCCCGACCTCCACGATCCGCCTGTCGGTCGCCGTGTCCCTGCTGGGCCTGGCGCTCGTCGCAATCTCCGTCGTGCTCCTGATGTCGATGACGGACTACACGCTCGACATCATCCTCTTCGAGACCGTGTCAGCATTCGCGACCGTCGGCCTGTCCACCGGCATCACCCCAATCCTGCCCGTGGGCGCCAAATACGTGCTGATTTTCCTCATGTTCGCGGGCCGCACCGGCTCCATGACCGTGGCCGCGGCCCTGGCCCTGCGCCAGCGCTCCCGCGTCATCCGCATGCCGGAAGAGCAGCCCATCATCGGCTAATTGCTGGCGGTTGGCGCCGCGCGGCGCGCGGGCGGGTGGCCTGATAACGCCAGAGCGCGAAAAAGTTCGCCCAGCGAGCCCATCCAACCGTTCCCGCGCGAAAAAGTTCGCCCAGCGAGCGCCTCCAACCGTTCCCGCGCAAAAAAGTTTGCCCAGCAACAGCCCAATCTTGGCCAAACCGCGAAAAAACTCTCCCAGCACGCCCCTCCAACCGTTCCCGCGCGAAAAAGTTCGCCCAGCAACAGCCTCACCTTGGCCAAACCGCGAAAAAACTCTCCCAGCGCGCCCCTCCAACCGTTCCCGCGCGAATAAACTCTCCCAGCAACAGCCTCACCTTGGCCAAACCGCGAAAAAACTCTCCCAGCGCGCCCAAAAACACCAAAATCTAGCCATTTTTCCCGAGCAGGGCGAACTTTTTCGCGTTTCCCGAACCAATTCACCCCGCAGGGCGAACTTTTTCGCGCAGATTCAACACTCAACGTGTAATTCAGACACACCCTGGCCAGGCACACACAACAGAGCACGCACACCTTGGTAATAGAACGGCAACCACTTGTCGTCCACAGGCTGTCTCTCCCACGAGTAGTTATCCACAGGCTCACGCGGAAGGCTTGAATCGTACCCGCCATCGGCACACAGTGGGACTCATGCGCCAACAAAGAGGCCTACTAGCCCGTAACGAAGGAGTTGCAATGTTGCGTGACCACGTGGAGTCCATCCGTTCTTCCCTAGTCGTTGCTGACTCGCACGCGACTAAGGATCGCATCCATAGGCGCGTGCAGAAAGGAGAACTCATTCGTCTTCTCACCGGCATTTGCATTCCTTCAGCACGGTTGATCGGACTGAACTCACGTGAGCGCGAAGCAGCGGTTTTCATTGCTCGCATGTGCGCGCTGAGTCTGCGATATCCCGATTACGTCATCAGCGGCGGCGTCGCCGCGTACCTGCTTGGCCTTCCCTGCGAGGCTCGCATCGGGCAACTCACGCTGTATGCGCCGTCGCGAAAGTGCCCCACCCTTGTGCATTTCCCGGAAGTCGTCATTGATGACAGCATCCGTATCTCCTCCGTATGTGTTCGTACGTGCCGCCCGGGCCGTCCAGTGTCTTCCATCGAATATGCGGGTTTCCGTATCGCGACACCGGCGCGAGTTGTTGTTGACTGCGCTCGCCTACTCAACGAAAAGCACGGGTTTCCCATCGCCTGCGCAGGGTTGGCCCACGCGTGCCAGTTTGATCGTTTCCGTCAGGATGCGTCGCGGCCGCGGCAGGAGGAAGCGCGGAGGGATTTCCACGAGGCCTTGGATGCCACTCCCCGCAACACCAGAGGGCGCGGGCACGCCCGTTGGATCGTGGACCATGCTGACGCTGGTTGTGAGTCTCCCGGCGAGGCCTTGGTTCTCCTCGCGCTGCTGCGCGCAGGCATCGCAGGGTTAACAACGCAGGAAGAAGTCTGTATAGACGGACGCACGTACTTCATTGATATTGCCTTACCCGAGCTGAGGATTGCCATCGAGTTCGATGGCCGCATCAAGTACGGGGAGACCGTCAGCCAGGTACATGACTCAATCGAGGCCGAGCAGCGTCGCCAGAGAGCCCTCGAGCGCGCGGGCTGGAAAGTGATTCGGGTTCGGTGGTCGGATCTGACACTCATTGACGAGGTCGTCGCCCAGGTCGTGGTCGCAATCCGTTCCCGGTCCGCCCGCTAAATGACGCCCTGGCATGAGCACATAACGGAGAGGGGCAACACAGCACAGGAAGAACAAGGACAAGGCCACACGAGAACGCTAGGGTGACGCAGTACGGGAACGTGACCCCATGTCCCGAGCGTTTCACGCGCGTTTCACGCAGCTAAGCAGAGCAGCCATCCCGCACACGCACCACGCCCGCCACACACGCAACGGCCCGCGACGCCCACGCCTCGTACTCATCACGCACACCCGCGACGCGCGGCCGCAGCGTTCGCGGCACGCGCGCCCGCAAGGAAGAATGGGGGTATGGCAGATGAACGCGAGTCAAAGGAACTCCAGTCGGGAACGCTGGTCATTGGGCTGGGCCGTTTCGGCTCGGCAGTGGCGGTGACGCAGGATCAGCTGGGCTACGAGATCTTGGCGGTTGAAAAGAATCCCGCGCGCGTGCAGGCTTTCGCCGGTCGTTTCCCTCTTGTTGAGGCTGACGCGACTTCTAAGGACGCGCTTGAGCAGCTGGGTGCGCGCGAGTTCCGCAGCGCCGTCGTCGGTGTGGGCTCTTCGCTGGAGGCGGCGGTGCTCATTACGGCGAACCTCGTCGACATGGGCATTTCATCGATCTGGGTGAAGGCGACGTCCTCTCAGCATGGCCGTATTCTGCGTCGCGTGGGTGCGCACCATGTCGTTTACCCGGATCTGGATGCGGGCAAGCGCACGGCGCACCTGGTGGGCGGCCGCATGGTTGACTATATCGAAATGGAGAAGGACGGCTTCTCCATTATGAAGCTGCGTCCCCCGCAGGAGGTTCACGGTTTTTCGCTGGAGGAACTGGATCTGCGAGGCCGCTACGGCGTGAATGTTTTGGCTGTGCGTCATCCGAAGCAGCGTTTTGAGTACGCGGATGCGTCCACCCGTATCAACGCTGACGACGAGATTATTGTGTCGGGTGACTCGCACTTGCTGGAGTACTTCGCGAACCGTCCGTAGTTGGCATTGCGCCGAGGCTGGGGGCGGCCGTCTGGGTGGCTGACGGTTCGCGGGATTGGACGAGGCCGGGGCAGGTATGCGCACACGCCGAGTAGAGTGGGCTGCCGCGGGCACCGACGAGGAAAGCAGCGGCACATAACCGCCGGTGACGACACGAATCCACGGATAGCGGCATACGGTGTGTGCTCTCATGCGAGGCGCCAGCGGCGGTGTGTTCACGCGACGGACGCGTTATCTCGCACGATTGCCGAGGCGTATGAGTGAAGGGGGTGCCCCGCACAGATTCTGTGCGGGGCACCCCCCTTCATCAGTTGAGGTCAATCGTGGCTCCGAGACCTCCTAGAAACTGCCGGAAGAACCCGACCAACCACTGTTGGAATCATCCGAGTCGCCGCCGAAGTCGCCGGACGCACTCGACCAACCACTGTTGGACCCATCCGAGTCACCGCTGAAGTCGCCGGACGCGCTCGACCAACCGTTGTTCTGTTCGCGCTCCATCTGGCGCCCCACGGTCGACGGAGGAACGTGGACCTTCGGTGTGAAGGGACGGGTAAGCCCGTATCCTTCGGGGTCCTCGAGGACCTTGCGCGCCGCGTCGCCGATGGGCTTGACGATGGGCTTGACGGCGTCTTCCACCGCGCGCAGGGGATCGAGGAACGGGTCGACAAGCTTATCGATGATGTGCTTGTCTTCCTTTTCCTCTGCCGGGCACGGCTGAATGGGCTCGTCGAGGGGGGACTTCCTGGGCTTGTCGCTGCTCGTGGAGGATCCTTCGCCGCAGCAGCCGCCACCGGGGGTGCCGCATTCCTTGCCGACTTCGCGGATGGCGCTGAAGAAGGCGGGTGCGGCCGCCGTGAGGATGTCGAAGAGGGACTTCAGCTCGTCGAACGCCATCTTCAGCAAGGAGATGATGTTCTCGACCTTCGCAGCTTCGACAATTGCCTTTTCGCCAACTTCAACCGCAGCTTTGGCGAGCGAGGCACCGAACGTGAGTCCCGCCAATGCCACGCCTTCGAGGGCCTGGCCGATGATATCGGAGATCAGCTTGCACACGTAGTCGTGCGTTTTCTGGACGAGCTCAGCGGCTTTCGCGACCGCGTTGCCCACTGACACCGAGGCCTCGGCCAGCGTGTTGATCGAGTTCACGACCTGTCCCTGACGCGACTGGTAGCGGGACACGGATTCGCCCTTCATGTCCGCCATGGCGCTGGCGACGCCCGACTCAAGTTCGGAGCCGGTCGAACGCAGCGAGTCACCGATGGACGCCCACGTCATGGCCATGCCGTTGACCTGCGCGGAATCACCGGTGAGCTGATCCATCCAGAACTTCAGGGGGTCAACGTAGTTCAGGAGGATGTTAACGCCGTAGCTGATCAGGCCGCCGAGCCCGCCCGTCGCGAGATCGGCGATACCACTGACAGCGCTGAGCGCCGACTCTGCACCGCCCTTCCAGTCTCCGGCCTCGAGCTGGATGGCGGCGTCACGGATATCGCCGATGGGGCCCAGGGCCTCGTCGGATCCATCCATCCACTCGCTACGGGTGTATACCGGCTGTTGCGGGCTCACTTCTTCACTCCTTCAAAAATGAAGCGACGCAGCGTGCGTTCTTCGTCTTGACGCTGGCGGGTCAGGAAGGTCTCGATGTCCTGGTCGCCGTGCTTGTCCTGCTTCTCAAAGAGGGAACGGACGTCTTCGGGCTTCGAATCGGGGTGAGCCTTCGTGAATTCGTCGATGCGCGCGTTCTGTGTCTTCTGCTGTTCGTCAACGAAGGCGCGGAAGCTGGTCTGCTGTTCGTTGCGCTGCTTGGACATGAAGGTGTCGAACTGCTGGGCGGTCGCCTGCGGGTTGTCCTTCACGAATTCGCGGATCTGGGTTTCTTCCTCGGTGCGCTGCTTCGCGAGGAAGTCCGTCATCGCGTCCTGCTGCTGCTTCTGGTTGTCCTCGATGAGCGACTTAATCTCGGTGATGTCTTCGCCGGGGTGCTCTTCCGCATAGCGTTCGAGGGCCTTCGCCTGGTCTTCCTTCTGGCGTTCGTAGAAGGTCTTCAGGTCGGCGTTTTCCTCGTCGCGCTGCTTTTCGAGGAAGGCGCGCAGTTCGTCTTCACCCACTGCGCACTTGTCGAGGCCGGCGAGCATGCTCGCGAGGGAGTCGTCGCCGTCCTTCTTGTCCTTGTTGAGGCCCTTGATGACGTCTTCGGCGTTGTTCGGTTTCGGCATGGCGGTGGTACCGCTGACGCCGCCGTTCGAGATGCCCCCGCTGGAGCCGAGGGAGGGCGCCGCACCGCTGCCGCCGGGAGGCATGCTGGTCCCGCCGCCGGGAGGCACGCTGCCGCTGGGAGGGGTACCTCCGCTCGGCGGGGTGCTGGGGTTGTCGGGGGTCTCGCCGCTGGGAGGCGCCGGGTCGAGGTCTTCCCCGGGCCCCTTCACGATTTTCTCGTTATCCTTCTCGGCGTCGCGCATCCTCTGCTCGAGGTCGAGGAGGCAGTTGCTCAGGCGGTGTTCGGCACCGGCGGCATCGTTGATCATCGCCGCGAGATTCGAGAACTGGTAGGTACACACGGCGGTGTACTGCATGAACATCAGCCCGAAGGCGTTCGTGATGACCTGCCCGAGGGTCTGGGTGGCGGTGTCGTAGCAGGAGTCGAGGGTGTTGGCGCACTCGTCCACTTCACTGGCGTGGCTCTTGAGCCGCTCCAGGTCGATTGCGAGATCGTAGTCTGCCATGGGTATCAGCGCCCGAGGGAGTTCAGGACGGGCTCAACGGTGGAGGCGTATGCCTCGATAGCACCGCCGTCGTCCTGGAAGTCCTGCACGTGGTCGCGCACGAAGGACGCCATGTTGCGTCCGGCCTGCGCGTAGGCTTCCATGATCGAGCGCTCGAGTTCCTCGGCGCTGCCTTCCATCGCGTTGTCGTCGATGGAGATCTTGGTGAGACGACCGTCTGAGTTCACCTCGACCTCGACGTCACGGTTGGTGTCCGTGCCGGAGATCCGAGCGCTGGTCAGGCGATCGACGAGTTGCTTGATTGCGTTGGCCTTCTTCTCGGCCGCAGCAATCTGATCTTTCAGCATCTGTTCAAATTCTTCGGGCGTCTGCCCCATCACATCTACCATACGGTTATCCTAACCGACAAGACGCAAATATGGGAGCCGCTTCAACCTGCGAGACACCCACCAATCCCGAGTAAATCCACCGACTGGATGATTGTTCAGAATTGACACATCACTCCGCGACAGCGGATGCACCAGTCACTGCCGGTGATAGCGCGGGCTCGTCCCCAGGTTCATGGGGTAGTCGTTGTCCGCACTAAACGCCGCATCCTCGTTCACGCCGCGGTAGACGTAGTCGTTGTCGTTCCTCATCAGCAGCGGATTGACAGTGCCGTCGATATAGTCCTCAACGTCCTGCCAACTCGGGTTCGACGAATAGGTCTTCGATTCGCATGGATTCGTGTCGGGCAGCGTCGAGGCCTTCGCGTTGAGCAGCCCCCACGGGTCGGCGGGCCCAAAACCCGTGTAATAGTTCCAGTCGCCGTTGCTTCCCGTGCCCGTCGTGGTCATCGCCTGCAGGAGCTGGTTCGAGGTGACACTCTCGTCGAAGCGCTGCCAGGCGATCGCGAGGAATCCGGCGACGATAGGGGTCGCGAAGGACGTTCCCTGCGCCGTGAAAACATCTCCCCGAGTACCGCTGCGAACGGTCGCGGTACCCAGCGCAACGGTTTCGACGCCGTTGCCCCAGTTGCTGTAGTCGGTCAGCGAACCGTTCGACTCGATGGCGCCCACACCGCAGATCCCGGACCACATGGGCAGCGTGTCGTCGGGATCTTCGGTAGATTCGTTCCCCATCGCGGCGACGACAATGACGCCCTCCGAAATGGCGCGCGCCATCGCCCACCGAAGGTCCTCGGAATAGTGCGGATAGTTGCTCGAGATCGAAATAATGTGAGCACCATCGTTGATTGCCTGCTCAATGAGCAGCGACGTGTCAGCCTCACCCTGCGCGTACACACCGGCGGTCGCGCAGTCCGAACCTACTTCCTCCTGGCTGTACCCCAGGTCGTAGGTGTACAGGGTCGCGCCGGGGGCGACACCGAACTTGGGCGCCACGAGGATCTGGGCGACGGCCGTGCCGTGGTCCGCGTTATCGGGCAGGGAATTGACCGTGCACGGGCTCTTGTTTTCGATCGTGGCACCGGCCAGCTCGGGAATGTTCGGGTTGACGTGCCCGTCGATCATGGCGATGATCGCGCCTTCGCCGGTGTAGCCCTGGCTATGCAGGGAGGCCAGCTTGTAGTAGGAGTAATACTCCTCGTCGGCGCCCGTCACCTCGCGGTCGGCAGCGCTCGCCGGAGCGGCTGGCACAACGGCGGCACCGACGGTGAGGGCGAAGATGCCCACACCCAGCGCACTCGCACGCCGCCAGCGGCGCACAACCCGAGTCATCATGGCGTGTCCTCGTCGTCATCTCGTTCGATGGCAACCGGCCGACCACGCAGGTGCGACAGGATGACGAGGCCGCCGAGGGCCGCAGCCCCCAGGACGACGATCCCAATGACGATGTATGTGCGCATCGTCATGATGTTGTCGCGGCTCGTCAGATGCGGGGACACTTGTGCGGGGCGGCTCGGAACGGGGTGGCCAGCCTGATCCGGGTGAGGCGGCCCGTACCTCGTGCCAATGTCATCGAAGGTGAGCGCCTCGTAGGGCGCAACAATGCCCCACCCGAGCTCATTCGTGCGCTGATCGGAGGCGCCGCGCAGCGCAGTCACCTCGAGGCGGTACTTCCACATGTCCGGGGACTCGTTGGGGAACTGCGAGGCCACGAGGGCCGCGAAACCGCCGGCGTAGGCCGTCGCGTACGACGAGGAGGGCAGCGGCGTATCGCCCGAGTACCCGCCGACCAGGCAATCGGCCTGGTCGAACCAGGTCGTGTGAATGACTGCAGCGGGCACCGCCAGATCCACGTGCGCACCGTGCACCTGCTGATCCGAGGCAAAACCGTTGGCATCTGAGGCGGTGACCGCCAGGACGCCCTCGTAGGCCGCCGGGTAGACGACCTCGTTGTCCTTCTGGTCCTGGTAGGTGTTGCCGGTGGACGCGACGACGAGCGCGCGTCCTCGCACGGCCGCAACCGCGGCCTCCAGGTCCGAGTTCGGGTCCTTGGAAGACTGGGCGACGACGATGATCTGCGCGCCGTTGTCGGCGGCCCAGCGGATCGCGCGGGCAACGCGCGACATGAAGGGTTCTTGCCCCGGCTTGTCGGTATTGCCCTGCTCGAGGCCGGTCTCGATGCGCACCGGCAGGATCTTCGCCTCGGGGGCGACACCGATGAGACCTGAGCCCTTCGCCGCAGGAAGCTGCCGAGCAGCGATCGCACCGGCGATTGCCGTGCCGTGCTCGCCCACGTCGACGCGCCCATCCGTGCCTTCACCGCTCAGATCGATGCCGGGCAGGACCACGGAGGGATCACCCGAGTTGAAGTGCTCGTTACCGGCGGCCACACCAGAGTCGACGACTGCGACCGTGACGCCCGCACCGCGCGAAATATCCCACGCACGACGGACGCCCACCTGATCGAGGATGATGGGCTCCTGCTTGATATACCGCGGGGAATCCTGCGGGCAGGTCTCCTCTTTGCGTTCCTCCGGCGCCTCCGTCGGAGCGTCCGAAGGCGGCGCCGTGGGCGTGGGACGCACGCTCGGCGTCGGGGCCGGGTCGGCGTGCGCGATCGCCGGGCCGAACGCGGAGGATGCCCCGGCCTCGTCCGAGGAGGACGCGGGAGCGAGGACCGGCGCGAGCGCGAGCCCCGCCACCGCGGCAGCTCCCACGAGGCCACGGCGAAGCGAGCGCACGCGCGCCCGTCCCCGGGTCACGAGAGCCCCACTGAGGAGGCGGCCGCCTGCGGAGTCAGGTCGGAACCCGGCGGAATGATATTCGCCCACGCCTCCGGGATCGTCGACACGTTCTCCTCGGTCCAGCCCAGCGCCTTCATGGACACCATCGGAGTGGGGCCGAGCGAATGGATGTACCCCTGGTCCGACACGAAGGCGTACGCCGCCGCCTGGCTGCCCGCAGACGTGATCGCAACGAGCGCGCCGGAGCCGCCCGCCACCGTCACCGAGCGGTTCGTGGTCGGAGAGGAGGAGCTCACGGACTCAGGATCGTACGAGGCCTCGATCGCGCGCTGACGCGGCATCGTGTACAGACCGAGCTTGGGGGTGGTGTTGGAGGTCGTCATCTGCGCGCACAGGGCCGTACGATTCGACGCGTCAGCCTTCTGGTCGTCCCACACGGGATCCGAGAAATCGTCGTAGGCTGGCCAGTCCTCGCCGATGAAGTCCGCGTGGACGGGAGTCACGTCCTTGAACATGTCCGTGTCGAACTGCCTCGTGGCAGGCGCGTCACGATACAGGCGCGCGGCGGTGGAGTTGAAGACCGCCAGCTGCGAGGAGTTCACGACCAGGTAGGCGCTCTGGACCTCGCCCTTCGTGTTGGTCTGCTCGATGACCGTGCCGATCGTCAGGTTCGCGTCCTTGAGGGGGCCGGGCAGGTCCGTCGCGGGGGCACCCGCATTCGGGATGTCACTGTAGCTCCACGACTTCAGCGGCGTCCCCGAGGGGAAGAGATCCACCCACTGCGGGTCGGCCTCGACGGGGTAACCGACGCGGTTCTGGAACGCGAGGACCCAGTCGCTCAGACGCGAATCCGTCTCGTCGATGAGGTACTTCTTCTCCGTCTTGGTATCCACGAAGTAGGTGGTCTTGCCATGGTCCGGGGTCACGAGCGCGGATGTCGCGGGAGTGAGCGGGAAGTTAGCCTCCGGCAGAGTCTGCCCGATCCACGTGTGGTGATTCTCCTCGATGACGCAGGACAGCCACACTTTCGCGAGCTGATCCTTTCCGGGGACGTCGTCGGGCACGCCCGACAGCCCGATCTGAGCACCGCGCGGGATATCGTCCAGGGATTCGGCGCTGGCCGACACGATCGTCAGGCCGGACTCTTGAGCCAGCAGGCGCGCGGTCGTCACGTTCGAGATCGGATGAAGGACGCCATTGGCGAGGAAGTAGCGCGCGCCCGTTGACTTGACGTCAACCAGCACGAAATTCATACCCGACAGGTCCGGATTCGTGTTGAAGAAGCGCATACCCACGGCGCCGACACACATAACGAGCGCGACGAGCACGCCGAACAGCAGGGGACGCACCGGCGAGGGAGGATCGACCTCGCGGCCCCCGGGGGTGCCGGACGTGAACGCCGTGATCAGGCGGTTGCGATTGAAACGCTGGGCTTCCAGGATGTCTTTACTCGACGGCATGACTCAGCCCCACAGGTAGACGGCCAGAGGGATCAGGACAAAGAGCGAGAGCACCGCGATGGTGTCCGCAATGCGCGTCAGGTGCGGGCGCGCACGAGGCCCGACAACGTTCGTGACGACGAGGACGAGGGCGGCGGCGATCGCGAAGAGCGTCACCCACGGCAGGCTCGCCGGGTCGGCGCGGGTCACGAGGGTTGCGCCAACCAGGATCGTCGTCAGGCCCGTCAGCGAGCTGAGGAGGACCTCAACGCGGGCGCGGATCGAGCGGGTCTGCAGGATGAGAGAGACCGAGCCGAGGACCACCAGCGCCAGAGGCACGGAGAAAGAGCGCAAGCCGGCGGTGCTGAGCATCGACACCGTCAGGAAGACCGCCGCAAGCGCACCACCGGCGCGCAGGGACACGACGAACACGAACGATGTGGTCACCTGATCGGTGATCCCCTGGGCCGGAATCTGTTCGCTGGTGTTCGCGTCCAGAATCCTCACCGGGATGTGCGCGAGGGCGATCCACGGCGCGAGCTGGAGCAGCACAATGACCAGAGCGAAAAGCAGGGCGGACACGCCGACCTGGGAGAGGGATCCGACCTTCACCATGAGTCCGGTGGCAGCCATCATCGTTCCCAGGACGAGCGGGGCGGCGATCGAGATTCGATAGCGCTTCGGGAGGGTCAGCGCGGCGAGAGAGCCGACGAGCAGGCCAACACCGACGGCGATCCAGCCGCCGGTGTCCCACTGACTCTGCGACAGGCGCAGCGCCGACGCGGCGGTCAGGAAGGGCACGGTGTGGGCGAGGGCGATACCGGCGGGCCCGGGATACTTGCGAGTCACGACCGCTGAGGTACCGGTCACGAGGAGCGCGGCAACCACTCCGATCGCACCGTAGACGTAGTTGAAGAAGGCGACGTTGCCGGACTGCATGGAGGAAATGGCGTCCTGTGGTGTGGTCGCCAGGAGGACGGCAGCGACGAAAATCAGGGCGGCAGCAGACAGCGCGGCGAAGGTGCGAGCATCATCACGCGTCCAAGGAGTGGACACTCTTTCGACGACCTGACCAACCGCTTCCGTCAGGTCGTCGTAGACCATGTCGGCAGCGCCCTCGCCGAGGGGTTCGAGCGTCAGCGCAGCACCGGCGCGCACCCCCTGGGCAGACAGTGACTTCGATTGATCGAGGAGACGACCCGAGGCGGTTCGCACTGCGAAACCGTCATTTGTGGGCTGATCACTGAAAGCTCCAACGGATTCAACGAGGCCGGGCAGGAGCTCCACCAACGGAATCGACTGCGGGATCGTCACGTCGGTCCGATCCACGCCATAGGTAATCGTGAGTGGAATCAGCGCGACTCCACGAGCTGCTTTCGATGCCATTGGATCCTCCCGGTTGCCGCGTGATGGGGTCTGTGGCTACACGACACAACCCTGTAAGTCTAGGTTGTCGGTCAGGTTTTGTCATGATTTTTGCGTAACATCGAAAAAAGAGATGAAAACATGGTTAGTATTCATGTGTCCCCATGCTCTCACGCATCCCCGCGAGAGAGTTCACTCATACAAATGGAGGTTCACATGGCAGACCAGCGGGCCGTAGATGGCGCCCTTGCACAGGGCGTCTCCGCGATCGAGTCCACCTACAACGACCTGCAGGGCCACTTCCGTCGCCTCGAGGGCGACCTGTCGACCATCGGCAGCTCGTGGCAGGGCAGCGCCTCGGTTCAGTTCACCCAGCTGATGCAGCAGTGGCAGGACAACGCGGCGAAGGTTAACCAGGCTCTTCAGGAGCTCGCGGACAACCTGAGCAGCGCCGACAAGGCAATGCAGTCCAACGAGGCCGAGACCGAGAGCTCGTTCTCGCAGATCCTCGGCGCACTGTGAGAGATTAGAACAGGAGACTGAAGATGGATTTCCAGGTAAATTACGCCGCTCTCGATAGCGCCGCCGCCGACATCAAGACCGGCGCCTCCAACCTGCAGAGCTGCCTCGACGACCTCGAGAACACGCTGAACCAGCTGCGTTCCTCGTGGGAAGGCCAGGCTCAGGAAGCCTACAACGCTGCGCAGGTCCAGTGGAACCAGGGCCTCGACGGCCTGAAGGACGTCCTCACCCGCACCTCCGCGGCCGTGGACTCCGCGCGTTCCAACTACCAGCAGACGGACCAGGCTAGCGCCGCCCGCTTCTGATAGCACCGCGCATACGCGCTCAGGGAGGGGCCACCCCATCGATGGGGTGGCCCCTCCCTCGTTTTATCGCGAGCAGCTCTTTCTCGGGCGGCGACTATCGAAATTAACCGAATAACAAAAAATCAGCTTTCACGGGGGCAAAAACTCCTCGAAGGGCCCCTCTCGACAATCATTGTGGCGTGTTTCATACATATTGACACAATGATGCGCATTCGTTGCATTTCTTGCGTTTTCGACGCTGTGCATGAGGATCAGCCCCTTCACCGCAGACAAGAGATCCCGCTGCGGCCTTGGCCACAGCGGGATCCTCCAGACGATCGCGCGTTACTGCACCGAATCGGCGTCCGCTAGGACGATCGTGGCGCGACGGTCCACCACGATGATTTCAGTGCCCGGGGGAACCTCAACGGCCTGCCCGCCCGCGAGCGCAGAAATGCGCCCATCAGGCGTGCGAATCTCCGTGCCGTTGGCAGAGAAGGCGTCCTCGATCCACACACCCGTCGCGGTCGGCCCAATGCGCATGTGCGTGCGCGACAGCGACAGGGTCGTGTCCGGCACGATGACGGACCGCGAGCCTTCGACGGGCGCAGGCCTGCGCCCGAGGACCAGAGGCTCGTCGATCAGCTCTCGCTGCCCGGAGTCGAAGATGAGCCACAGCAGCTGAGGACGCGCGGGAGCGGCGGGGGCACCCCACTGCGAACGGCCACCCTGCGGCGCTTGCGCTTGCTGGGCCGCGTATGCCTGCTGGGCAGCCTGGCCCGCCTGAACGGCGCGGCGAGTGGGCGGCGGTGCGGACATGCCGGCGACCGCACCGTTTGGGCCGCGGTAGGGCATGGTCTCGAAGGACGGCTCAGAGTACGAGGCCGGGGCGCTCTGCGAATACTGAGACCGCGCGGGCGCCTGCTGAGCGGGCGCACCCCAGGTGTCCTGCTGAGCGGGCGCACCCCAGGTGTCCTGCTGAGCCGGCGCAGGGGCCTGCGGAACAGAGGCAGGTGCCGCAGGCACATCGGAAGCCGGCGACGAGAACGTGGGCACCGACGGAGCAGCGGGAGCCTGCGAGGCGGGTGCGGGGGCCTGCGGAACAGATGCGGGGGCCGCGGGCACATCCGAAGGCGGCGACGAGAACGTGGGCATCGACGGAATCTGCGAGGAGGGCGCGGGAGCCTGCGCGTCGGGCGCGTATGCGGGCCGCTGGGGAGCAGGCCGATGCGCATCGGGCACGCCCTGCGGGGGCGCAGCCGGAACAGAAGGCGCACTGTAATCGGGCCCGTAAGGGTCGTTGGCGCGTTGGCCGGGCGCCGAGTAGTCGAGAGCCGCCTGCGGAACGGGCGTGAGCGGTGCGCTCGGGGCGCCCCACTGGTTCGGCGAGCTCGCCGGGTGAACACTCTCGAAACCACTGGGAGCCTGGCCCGGGCGCGGACGCTCGGAGTACCCGGCCATGCCAGCGGCTCCCGGTCCGGCCGCGAGCGCCGCATGCTGACGCAGGTCGACGAGGCGGGTGCGGGTGGGGCCAGTCAGCCAGGTGCGGCCATCGCGGGCCATCGCCAGACAGGCGAGGGGTCCGACAATCGTGATCTGGAGCAGCGCGGTCAGGGCGATGTAGCCCATCGCGGCGCCCAGGGACGGCGTCTGGGCGTCGTCCTCATCACGGATGAGGCACACGCGCATGGCAGCCATGCCGGGGGTGCGTCCGGTGGCGCCGAGCATGATCCCTGCGGCGATCACGGCCTCGACGGTGATGAGTGTGATCGTCAGGGGCGTGAAGTAGACGAGCCACGTCGCGGCGAGGAGCGCGCCCAGGACGAGCATGTCGATGACATAGGCGCCGACGAGCCGCGAGGGGGTTGCGGACGCGAACGGGGTCTTTGTGGTGTCAGGCATTACAGGACCGCCCTCCAAGCGAACAGGAAGAGACCCGAAGACATGAACGCCGCGGGTAGAAGTGCGAAAGTGCAGAAGGTTTGGATGAAGTCGAGGATCGTACCGACGAGGGCAGCGTGGCCCTTGGGTTCGACGAAGCCGGTCATGATGACCGTCACGATGCCGAGGATGAGGATGATGCTCAGAGGGATGAGCGGATACATCCAGCCGAGCGACCCAGGCAGCGTGATCCAGTCACCGAAGAGGAGGACATACAGGAGCGCACAGGCCGTCAGGCGCGGCAGGATGTGCCCGAGGTGGGTGCGCGTGGCACGCGGCGCGGTGAGCAGCACGATGATCGCAGCAATGATGAGGACGAGGCTTGCTATCCCCTGTCCCATGTCATCCACGGGCACCACGCGACGAGGTAACCAGAAGCCACCGGCGAGGATGAAGATGGATGAGGCGACAACCAGCAGGGTGTTGCGCGCCTCCGTGTGCCCGAGGACGGTGGCCATGCGTCCACCGGTGACCGGGCTGGGTTTTTGGACGGGGGGCTGGCGGATGCGTGAGGCGATCGTCTGTACGGCGGAAGCATCGACGAGCTGACTGTCGGGCACGCGCAGCGCCAGGCGGGGCGCCATGAGCAACAGGTAGACGCCGACCATGACGGACAGCGGTGCAATGTTGATGAGGGAGAAGAAGGGGATGGCGCCGATCGTCACGAGGACGGTGGCACTCACCCAGGCGATCAACGCGCTGAGGGCCGAGGGGGTCACCGTCAACGACACGACGGCCAGCGAGACGATGAGGGCGACCCAGACACCGACGACGGGAGCAATCGTCAGGGCGTGAATACCGGCGACGGCCACGAAACCGATGGCGCTGTATCCGGCGAGGGCAGGCAGGAGGAGAAGCAGCATGGGGCGCGAGCGCACCTTGCGCGACGCAAAGAGAGGAATAACCGACGTGACGCAACAGATGAGCGAGCAGAGCGCGCGCACCCACAAGGGGATGGCCGACATGGCCCTGGCCCACTGCGGGCCCTCCTCAACGTGCTGGTAACCGACGAGGGCGGCATCGCCCAGGAGGGGTAGGAGACAGAGAGAAGAGACGGCGCCAAGGATCAGGAAGCAGAAGCCGACCAGGGCCAGGGCGGGCGACAGCCACTGATTCTCCTGGCGGGCCGAGGCCTCGTTCAGCTGTTGCGCGGACAGGACGCGGCTCGATAGGGCGATGGTGGATCCCGCGGGGAGGTCGCGTCCGAGGACCGCGCCGCCTTCGAGGGGGCGCCCATCCGCATAGGAGATACGGACGGAGGGGAGGGACAGATCGATCTCCAGCATGGCGCACAGGCCCGCGACCGTCGTCCCTTCAGGGGCCGCGAAATCGGAGGTGCCATCGGAGTCGATCACAGTCACTGACACCATGGTGGCGCTCATGTAACCTCCGTTCTCAGGTAAACAACAGTGCCCAGTGTAATGCACCGACGCTAACCGCCGGTTAAAACTTGGAAGTCCACTCAGCTACACTGGGTTCAGTCGCATCGAACACATACGCGCACAGCGCGAGGAGACCTCATGGTTACACGCAGAAAACGGCGGAGTGTCGCGGTTCCGGAGCAGCCCTCCGGCAGCCTCGCTATCCAGATCCCGCCGGAAAAGGCCGAGCCCGCATCGATGGGCAACGTCCTGATGATGGTTGTCCCCATGCTGGGTTCGACGGGCGTCATGGTCTTCATGGCCCTGCAGAACAACGGCAACTCGCGCTCCATGCTGATGGGCGGCGGCATGCTGGTGGCCATGCTGGGCATGGTCGGCTTCAACATGTATCGCCAGTTCTCCCAGTACCGCACGCGCGTGGTGACGCAGCGCCGCGAGTACCTCTCCTACCTGGCGGAGACCCGCGAGTCGGTGCGCAAGGTCGCGAAGAAGCAGCGCGCCTACTACAACTGGGTGTATCCGGATCCCGACGCCCTGGTCACGCTGGCGGCCAACGGCTCGCGCCTATGGTCGCGCGAGGGCGGCACCTACGACCTCTTCGCTTTCCGCTATGGGTCGGGCACCCAGCCCCTCGGCCTGATTTTTGAGCGCCCCCCAATCGACCCGATGACGGAGATGGACGTCGTCTGCCTGTCGGCGATGGAGCGTTTCATCGACGTTCACGACCACACGGATAACGTGGGTAAGTTCCTCTACCTGGGCGACTACAGCCACATCGAGGTCGCGGGCGAGGGCGAGGCCGTCTACGACGAGATGCGCGCGATCATGATGCACCTGGCGTGCTTCATTGACCCCTCGAAGCTCAAGATCGCCGTCCTGTGTTCGGCGGATCGCCTGGGCGAATGGGAATGGGTCAAGTGGATGCCCCAGGCCCGCTCCTCCACCGTGCGCGACGCGGTTGGCCCGGGCCGCATGATCTCCACCGACCCCGCGGAGCTCGCGGAAATGATCGGCACAGACATCGCGATGCGAGGCGCCTTCCAGTTCGGCGACGAAATCCCCGCGTACCCGCACCTGCTGTTGGTGTGCGACGGAGCTGAGTTCCCGCCCTCGTCCCCCTTCGGCTCCCTCGCGGGCGTCAAGGGCGTGACGATCATGAGCCGCGCCCGCGAGTGGACGCCCATGAAGTCGCACACGACGCTGCGTCTACTCATCCACCCGAACCCGGATCGTAAGGGCGCGGACGTGGTCGACGTGGTCACCATGGATACGATGCCCGAACAGGCCTTCGCGGACCGCCTCACCGCCGTTCAGGCGGAGGCCATCGCGCGCCGTATGACGCCCTTCGCCACCCAGCAGAACCTGGAAGAGGCCGACACTCCGGTGGGCCGCTCGGACGAGTCCCGCCAGAAGGACCTGATGGAGCTCGTCGGCATCGGCGATATCCGCGACTTCGACCCGGAGAAGCAGTGGCGCCGCCGCGAGGGCCGCGAACGCCTCGCAGCTCCCTTCGCTGTCACGCCCGAGGGAGCGCCGGTCGTCCTGGACATCAAGGAATCCGCCCAGCAGGGTATGGGTCCGCACGGCCTCCTGATCGGTGCGACCGGTTCGGGTAAGTCCGAGGTGTTGCGTACCCTCGTCCTCGCCCTGGCGCTCACCCACTCCCCGGAGCAGCTGAACCTGGTCCTCGTCGACTTCAAGGGTGGCGCGACCTTCGCCGGCATGTCGGACCTGCCGCACGTGTCGGCCATGATCTCGAACCTGGAGTCGGAGCTCTCCCTGGTCGACCGTATGCAGGACGCCCTCCAGGGCGAAATGGTGCGCCGCCAGGAGGTCCTGCGCCAGGCCGGTAACTACGCCAACGTCTCCGACTACGAGGCGGACCGCATCGCCGGCAAGCACGATTTCCCGCCGCTGCCCGCCCTGTTCATCGTCCTGGACGAGTTCACGGAAATGCTCATGGCGAAGCCTGAGTTCGGCGAGGTCTTCATCATGATCGGTCGTCTGGGCCGATCCCTGTCGGTGCACCTGCTGCTCGCCTCGCAGAAGATGGACCTCGGTAAGGCGCGCGGCCTGGAGTCCCACCTGTCGTACCGCATCGCCCTGAAGACCTTCACGGAGAACGACTCCCGCGAGGTCCTGGGCATCCCCGACGCCGCCAAGCTGCCCCCGCTGCCCGGCTCGGGCTTCCTGAAGGCCGGCGGCGACGGCCTCGTTCGTTTCCGCGCGTCCTACGTGGCTGCTCCCCCGCCGGCGCGTACTCTCGCGTCGATTTCCGAGGCCTCGACGGCCGGCGCCCCGAGCGCTCCCATCGAGATCCTGCCCTTCACGGTCGCGCCCGTCATCACGCGCGAGGACACGCTGGGCGAGAAGGAAGAGGTCGACCAGAACCAGGAAATCGTCCTGGCGGGCGACGAGGTGTGGGCGGACATGTCCGAAATGGACATCGCAGTCGCGAAGATGAAGGGCAAGGGCTATCCGGCCCACCAGGTGTGGCTGCCGCCCCTGGAGACCCCCGACACGTTTGCGACCCTCATGCCGGACCTGCGTCCGGACCCGGAGCTGGGCTTCGTGTCGCGCGCCTGGCGCGAGTCGGGCACGCTGCGCGTCCCCCTCGGCACGGTCGACCTGCCGCTCGAACAGCGCCGCGAGACCCTCGTCCTGGACCTGTCGGGTGCGGGCGGTAACTTCGCGATCGTCGGCGGCCCCCAAACCGGTAAGTCGACGGCGCTGCGCACCGTCGTGCAGGCGCTGTCGCTGACCTACACGCCGCAGGAAGTCCAGTTCTACGTGATGGACTTCGGTGGCGGTACCTTCGCCGGTTTCGCGGGTGCACCGCACGTCGCCGGCGTCGCGACGCGTGACACCACCGAAGTGCGCACGCGTATGCTCGCCGAAATCGCGGCGATCATGGATGACCGCGAGCGTTACTTCGGTAAGAACGCCATCGATTCGATGGACACCTACCGTCGCGGACGCCTGGAGGGGCGCTACGACGACGGCTACGGCGACGTGTTCCTGGTGGTCGACGGTTGGGGCGCGCTGCGCTCCGAGTTCGACAGCCTCGACCGCGAGGTCACGACGATGATGAGCCGAGGTCTGTCCCTCGGTGTTCACCTCATCGTGTCCGCTTCCCGTTGGATGGACTTCCGTTCCGAAGCGCAGGACCTGTTCGGTTCGCGCCTGGAGCTGCACACGGCGAACCCGAAGGAGTCGATCGTCAACCGCGAGGGCGCCGCCCGCATTCCGAAGGGCCGCCCGGGTCGAGGCATCGACATGGCGGGTCACGAAATGATGATCGGCCTGCCGCGAGCGGACGCCGAGCAGGACCCGACGACCGTGTCGGAAGGCGTGGCCTACACCATCAAGAAGATTCGCGAGCACCTGGTGGCTGGCGAGGGCCCGAAGCTGCGCCTGCTGCCGGAGATGATCACGGTCGACGAGATCCTCGCTCAGCTGCCCGAGCAGCAGACGCTGCCCACCGGTGGCGGCGACATGATCCTGGGCGTGGAAGAATCGCGCCTCGGCCCCCTCATGTTCAACACGCGCGCGGAGTCCCACCTGTACCTCTTCGGCGATTCGAAGACGGGCAAGAGTACCTTCCTGCGTTCGATCATGAAGGAAATTACGCGCCTCTACACGCCCGATCAGGCCAAGATCATTGCCCTGGATATGCGCCGTTCCCTCATGAGCGACATGCCGCAAGACTATGTGCTGCGCTACCTGACGAACCATCAGGCGGCGATGAAGGACTTGCGCGACACCGCCGAGTTCCTGCGTAAGCGCCTGCCCGGACCGGATGTGACGGCGGAGCAGATCCGTGAGCGCAGCTGGTGGAAGGGCCCCGAACTGTGGATCCTGGTCGATGACTACGACCTGGCAATCACCACGTCAGGCAACCCGCTGGCGGAGCTCGTCGACCTGCTGCCGCAGGCAGGCGACATCGGCCTCCACGTGATTCTCACGCGCCGTATGGGCGGCGCGGCCCGCGCGAGCTTCGAGAAGGTCCTCCAGATGATGGGCGACCTGGCGGTCACCGGCATCCTCCTGTCCGGCAACCCGAGCGAGGGCGCAATCATCAACGGCGTGAAGCCGCGGCGCGCGATTCCCGGCCGTGCACAGGTCATCCACCGCGACCTCGGCGTGGTCTCCGCACAGATGGCATCGACCCCTCCGCATCGTGGGTGAGACGTTTCTTGACGAGGTGGCCCCATGGTCGCATATGATCGGACAGTCTGACAGTAGGAGAAAAATATGTCCCCTCTCGCGTCTCGTCGCACCCTCGCGGCGGCCTCGTCCCTGGTGCTGGC
>NZ_JASONN010000247.1:0-286 GCF_030217285.1 Pauljensenia sp. UMB3104
CTGCGCGAAGACGACTTCAAAGACTTCCGACTCGAAATCGGAGGCCTGGTCGAGGAGGAAAAGTCTTTCTCCATCGATGAGCTGAAGGCCCTGGGTAAAGTCACGAACATTACGATGCACACCTGCATGCAGGGATGGACGGGCATCGCGAAGTGGGAGGGCATCCGCCTCAAGGACCTCCTCGAGCAGGTCACGCCCACGGAAGGCGCGCACTACCTGATGGCCACCTCATTCGGACACGTCGGACACACCTACGACGGGCGCCCGACCGAGCCCTACTACGAGT
>NZ_JASONN010000248.1:0-286 GCF_030217285.1 Pauljensenia sp. UMB3104
GGGTCTGCTTCGTATGAGTCTTCATCTTCTGGATCATCGTCATTGTAATCAATGGCATCTTCATCTCCGTCCATAAAGGCGTTCACACGTTTCTTCTTCCGTTTCTTCGGAGTTTCTTCATCATCTTCTTCAAGTGTGATAATTTCTTCATCCACCTCGTCAATCGCATACCATGAACGCAAGCCCCATTTGTTATCTCCAAGAGGAATGAAACTGCCGTCTACATTTAGCTCTGTATAAAAAAGTGGCAAGGCTTCACGAATATCACTATTTGATTTTTCAAGGT
>NZ_JASONN010000249.1:0-285 GCF_030217285.1 Pauljensenia sp. UMB3104
GGCATGAAGGCACCGATCGCGGCTTGTAAGGATGGGACCGGGTGCGGGCCAATCGCGTCCGTGCTCACGCGGTTGACGATGATGTCGACCGGAAGATCACGCCCATGTTCCTCCCACCAACGCGCCACGAAGGAGAGGCGGTTGATACCGACGATATCCCCGCGCGCGACGATCACGAGTCGGTCGGCGCGCTCGAGCACCCCGAGGGCAGCGTCGTCACGGTTGGCCCCTCGAGCGGTTTTTTCCAGGGAGGTCGAGGCGACATCAACGACGCAGTAGCGGGCG
>NZ_JASONN010000250.1:0-285 GCF_030217285.1 Pauljensenia sp. UMB3104
TCACCTCCCGATCGACGGCGTTCGCGGGAGCGGCCGGGACGAGGCCGCCACCGACAACGAGCGCGAGGACGCCCGTCCCGAGGCCGCACATGCGCCGCCAGCGACGCCCAGACGACAGCGTCACGCGTCGTCCTCATCATCCTTGTCGGCGGCCACTGGCCTGCCGCGCAGGTGCGAGAGGATCACGAGGCCGCCAAGAATCGCCGCACCCATGACGACGATCCCGGAGACGATGTAGGTGCGAACCGTCAGGATGTTGTTGCTGTTTGCCAGCGTTGGAGATGC
>NZ_JASONN010000251.1:0-285 GCF_030217285.1 Pauljensenia sp. UMB3104
TACCCTCCGGAGCACCGACGATCGAGTAATAGGGGGCGTTCGGGGAGAAGTAAACGCGTTCTTCATACTCCCCCATTTCGCCGACTGAGGGCACCGACTGCTCCCAGTATGAGGGCAGGCCATCAGAGTTCAGCGAATTACCGTAGGCGGCGACAACACCGTAGCCGTGCGTATATACGGTGTGCGTATTCACCCAGGTCTGTTGTTCCGCAGACAAACCGGCGAGGTTCATTTCGCGCACTGCGATGACCGTGTCTCGACGCTCATCACCGACCGTGTAACGGT
>NZ_JASONN010000252.1:0-285 GCF_030217285.1 Pauljensenia sp. UMB3104
TGAGGTTGCCGAGCGTCCGCACCAGCGTGCCGCGCAGAAGGCGCTGGCTGCCTCCGTCACGGAACTCGTGCACGGGGCCGATCAGCTTCAGCGCGTTCTCGCTGCGACCGACGCCCTGTGGGGCGGAGGCGATATCCGTGATCTCGACGAGGCAACGCTGGCCGCTGCCACCGCGGATCTACCACGAGCGTCCCTCACCATCGGCGAGTCGACCGTGGCCGATGCGCTCGTTGCCCTCGGCTTTGAGAAGGGCAAGACTGCGGCACGCCGTACGATCGCCTCCGG
>NZ_JASONN010000253.1:0-285 GCF_030217285.1 Pauljensenia sp. UMB3104
GAGAAGGGCGGGTTGGTGAAGACGAAGTTGGCTGTTGCGAGTGCGTTGGTGGTTTCTTGGGATTGGAATCTGCCGCACCCCTGGGCGGGGCGGTGTATCTTCCTTTCTTTGGTTTGGTGGTAGTAGGTTCCGTCTTTGCCGTCCATTCCGACTGCTGTGAGGGTGTTTAGGCCGAGTTGGTGGAAGTGGGTGGTGAAGTATTTAGTGAAGGCGCTGGCGGGGGTGTCGCAGGGTAGGAGGACATTTGCGCCGTTCAGTAGGTTTGGGGTTTTGGTGAGCACGCCT
>NZ_JASONN010000254.1:0-285 GCF_030217285.1 Pauljensenia sp. UMB3104
GTGAACCAACCAACGGACAAATCTCGACGCACGTGTGTACAACTGACGGAGACGAAAGAGGTGACTAACGGGAAACTCGACGCAACTTTCGTTTCACATTCAGCAACGAACGCACCATGATGTACTGCGGGCGCGACACGGGCAGATCCCAAGCGCCAGCAACATCTGTGTATGAAGTCGCGAAAGCAAGCTTGTAGCGGCCAACGTGGAACAGCGTTGAATTACGCGGAGAATGAATGCCTCGAAGATCGAACCCTTTAAAGCCTTCGCTACCAAGGAGGAGTG
>NZ_JASONN010000255.1:0-284 GCF_030217285.1 Pauljensenia sp. UMB3104
TGCTTCCGAATCGGATGGCGTGTTCTTCTCTGTTATCGCCGGCGGAAGCTCCGGAGGCTCTTCCGGCGGATTCGGTGGCTGCAGAACCTGCGGGCGCGGAGTAGGAGTCGGATCCGGGGTCGGATCGGAAAAGATGTTGTCGCGTGGGGGTGTGGGATCAAAAATCGCCCATCCGACATCGACAAATTCAGCCTCCACCCACACGTGCAGATCCGCACCTTTGAGACCAACTGAACGCACCGGCGCTTCACTGGCCGCATTCCCCTGCAGTTGATCCAGTGCAG
>NZ_JASONN010000256.1:0-284 GCF_030217285.1 Pauljensenia sp. UMB3104
GGGCAAGTGATCACGCTGGACCCGACGGCCGAAGAAATCCATGATTTTGAGCGCCAGATCGATCAGCTGTGGGATCGTATTGAACGCGATATTGAGCAGGATTCGTTTGCGCCGCGCAAAAATCCGCTGTGCAACTGGTGCGGCGTACGTTCGCTGTGCCCGGTATTCGGTGGGACCACTCCGCCGATGCCGCCGCAACACGCGCAGTGGCTGGCGCGCACTCGGCTAGGCTAGAAGCATGGAACTGAAGCAATGTGGACATAGCGGGCTGTACGTGTCCGCGC
>NZ_JASONN010000025.1:0-33789 GCF_030217285.1 Pauljensenia sp. UMB3104
GGAACCCACACTCCAACTCAGCGCATAACCCACCCCGAAGGACACAAAACGATTACACCACTCCACAGGACTTGACCCCGATTGGAGGCCGCCGCGGGGTCTGCGGGGCCTGGCCGGGCTTCGAGATCGACCACTCCGAGCCGCCAGGCTCGCGTGTGGCGATCTCGCGGGCGGGCCGCCGCCCACCGGCACACACAGCGGCCCGGCCCAACAAACACAACGAAGCCGCCCGGCCCCACAGGGGCCGGGCGGCTCACGCATCAGGCCGCTAGGCGGCTCTCAGCGATTGTTTCAGCGCATCTGGGTGCCGTCGGAGCCCAGACGCTGGCAGGCCTCGACAACGCGGGCGGCCATGCCGGCCTCGGCCGACTTGCCCCACGTACGCGGGTCGTACTGCTTCTTCACGCCGACCTCGCCGTCGATCTTGAGGACGCCGTCGTAGTTGCGCATCATGTGGTCCACGACGGGGCGGGTGAACGCGTACTGCGTGTCGGTATCGACGTTCATCTTGATGACGCCGTTGGCGACAGCGGTGGCGATTTCCTCGGCGGTGGAGCCGGAGCCGCCGTGCATGACCAGGTCGAAGGGACGGTGGTCGAGGCCGAAGTGCTCAGCGACCTCCTTCTGGATGGTGCCGAGCAGCTCGGGACGCAGCTTCACGTGGCCGGGCTTGTAGGCGCCGTGCACGTTGCCGAAGGTCAGAGCGGTGATGTAGCGGCCGTTCTCGCCGAGGCCCAGGGCCTCAACGGTCTTGATGCCGTCTGCGGTGGAGGTGTAGAGCTTCTCGTTGATCTCGCCAACGACGCCGTCTTCCTCGCCGCCAACAGCGCCGACCTCAATCTCGAGGATGGTGTTGGCCTTGACGGACATGGCGAGCAGTTCCTTGGCGATCTCGAGGTTCTCGTCGAGCGGGATCGCGGAGCCGTCCCACATGTGGGACTGGAAGGTGGGCAGCTTGCCGTCGGCAACCTGGCCGGCCTCGATCTCGAGGAGGGGGCGGACCCAGGAGTCGATGTTCTGCTTGGCGCAGTGGTCGGTGTGCAGAGCCACGGTGATGCCGTAGTTCTTGGCA
Organism: Pauljensenia sp. UMB3104; assembly: GCF_030217285.1. Lineage (NCBI taxonomy): Bacteria > Bacillati > Actinomycetota > Actinomycetes > Actinomycetales > Actinomycetaceae > Pauljensenia > Pauljensenia sp. UMB3104. Next base: position 1,073 of record NZ_JASONN010000025.1, read on the forward strand.
ACCTCGTAGGCGTAGGCGGCGAGGGCCAGCGAGCCGGTGACGCGGTTCTTGATGGTGGAGCCGGAGCCATACTCGGCGCCGCCGACGGAGATCTGGATGATGCCGTCGGACTCGGCCTCGGCGAAGCCCTGGAGGGCGGCGGTGATGGTCTGGGACGAGGTCACGTTAATCGCGGGGTAGGCGAACTTGCCATCCCGTGCGCGATTCAGCATCTCTGCATAGACCTCAGGGGTTGCGATAGGCACTTGGAGCCTCCTAATCGAGTGACAGTTTTGTCGTGTCCGATTCTCTCACATTTTGCACGAGCGGGGAGGGGATGGAAGTCCCGTTTGGACGGTTTTCTTCCAACCCCTCCCCCGCGGTTATGCGTCGGTTAACGCCTCGGCGAGGCGTCAGTTGGAGCGGCCGACGCGGACGCCGAGTTCGGCGACGGACATGACGTCGGTGAGGGTCTTCGCGACGTCATCTTGCGTATTCGTGCCACGGAAGCGGAGGAAGGATCCGTTGCCCGCGACGGGGATGTCGACGGTGCCAGGGACGTTCGCCAGGGTGGTGACGAGGACGGGGTTGCCCTGCGCCTCAGGCTTGTCCTTGTTGTCTCCCTGCCCCTTGAGGCCGTCGAGGCTGCCTGCGAGGTAGATCTGGACGTCCTTCGCACGGCCCGAGGCCTTGGTGCCGTTGCCGTGACGCGGCGTGTAGGAGACGGCGCAGACGTCGTACCCGGCCGAGCCATCACCGATCTTCACGTCGATCCAGTGCGGCCACTTGCGCAGGGGATCCGTGGGGTCCAGGTAGTCCTTGCGCGCCCGGGTGTACTGGGAGTGCCAGTGCGTCATCGGGTCTCCGTCGGTCGCCATTGCGATGGTGGTCATCTCGTTGGCCCAGTCCGTCGAGTCGGCGGCCACGGCCTCGGTCTTGACGCGGGGACCGCACACGCCGATCAGGCCTTGGCTGGCCACGGTCTTCTCACCGGAGTGCGAGACGGTGACCGTGAAGGTCGCTTCACCGAATTCGGTGGTGGGGCGCGCCCAGAACTTCACGACGCGGGTCTCGCCGGGGGCGAGGCGGTCGATCGGCTGGGGGCCGTTGGCGAGCTTCCAGGAGTTGGAGACCTCGGGGGTCAGGTGGATACCGGTGACGTCCGTGGTGCCCTTGTTGGTGACGGAGACCTTGAGGACGCTTTCGCCCCAGTTTTCGTCGCCGATGATGTTCAGCGATGCGCGGTCCATACCGGACAGGGCGTTCTTCGGGTAGGCCTCGTCGCCTTCGCGTTCGATGCTCACGTCGAGGGCCGACGAGGCCTGGGAGGTGAGGGTGAACACCGAGCCGCTGTCGACGGTGACGTCAAGGGGCAGCTGTGCGACGGTGCCTTTCGCGGTCTTCGCGCCACCGTTGGGGCGGCGGGACAGGTAGCCGGAGTCGATGACGCTCAGGTACTGATTGGTCGCGGCATTGCGCAGGCGGAAGCCATCGTCGGCGGGTTCAGCGACCCACTTCTGGGGGTTACGCGTCGCGTAGTCGCCCTGGAAGGTGGGGGTGAATTCCTGGCTCATGTCGGCGCACGAGTATGCGACTGCCGGCTGGCCGGGCTTCGTGGACACGTGGGTCTCGGAGTTCGGCGCTTCCTCGGAGTAGACAGCGAGGCAGCGGTTCGCGTTGACCGAGCGGATCTGGTAGTAGCCGTCGGGGGTGGCGGTGAGCTGCCAGTTGTCGGAGGACGCGCTCACGGCGGGGGCGGCGCCCGACACGCTCAGGCCTCGTCCGTCGGCCAGTGCGATCGCGTACTGGCCGGGGGTGAGGGTGTCGCGCGTGGGGTCGACGTAGGTGGAGGGCTCGCCGACGGCGTTGATCCGTGCCTTGAAGGCACCAACCGTACCGTCAGCCTTGGGGGTCCGTGCGTTCCAGAACATCTGGGCGCCGTAGCGCAAGCCGTCGGAGATCCAGGCTTCGGTCTCGTGGTCGGTGACCTTCGCCTTGCCTCCCTGCCAGATGGAGACCTTGCCGCCGCGGATGGAGGCGTCGGGAACCTTGTAGTCCTCGTTCTGGTAGAACTTGTTCATGTTCCAGTCTTTGTCTTTGTACACGCCGTCAAGGCCCTGCACCTGCATGACGTAGGAGGAGGGCTGGTCACGGTAGTAGTACAGCGCGGAGGACGCGTTCACGAGCGTGTAGCCGGCGTCGACGAGGGTCTTGGCGGGCAGGCCGCGGTTCGCGTTCTCCTGGCTAGACTCACCCTTGCCCCAGTATTCGATGATGACGTCTTTGTCGATGGGGATGCGCGAAATGTCGGCGATGCCGTCGTTCCACACGCGCAGCGTGCCGCCGCGCGACTTGACGTGCGCGTTGACCTTGTTGACGAAGTCGTTGAAGGCGGCGTCGAAGGTCATGGACTGATCGCCGTAGGCGGCGCGAATCTGAGCGAGGTACTTCGAATAGTGCTCGGGGCCCTGCTGGAAGAAGAACTCGTCGGCGCCCATGTGCCATTCGGTGGATCCGAAGGCGTCCATGTACTCGTCGATGAGGTCGAAGTAGAACTGCTGGGCTGCGGGGTCGATGAAGTTGAGGTGGTTGGCGCTCTTGTTACCACTGTCGTCGGCGACCTGGAACTGCGGGAAGTTGCCGAGGATGGTGCCGGTGTGGCCGGGGGCGTTCAGGAGCGGGACGACGCGGACGCCGACCTCGCGGCCGTGCTCGACGATCGCCTTGACCTCGTCCTTCGTGTAGTAGGAGAAGGAGGTGGTGGCCGGGTACTTGTCGGACTTGAGGCGCAGCTCGAGGGACAGGTAGTTCATCTTCAGGTCGGACATGCGGTCGATCTGGCGGATGATCCAGTCCGGGGTGATGTGGGTGCCGCACGCACACAGGGTGGCGCCGCGGTCGGGGAAGCGCGGAATGTCGGTGACAGAGCCTGCGGGCACGGTTCCATGACCCGAGCGGACGGCCTGTTCGAGGGTGCGGGCGCCCCACAGGAGGCCCGCGCGGGTGGCGGCCGTGATCTGGGCGCCGTTCGCACCGACGGTCAGCTCGTAGCCCTCATCGCCGAGGGTGGAGCGAGACGGATCGATCGTGAGGGTGACGGCGTTGGAGGAGGAGGTGGCGGTGCCTTCGGTGATGCCGGTGATGCCGGCGTCGGTGAGGGCACGGCTCAGCAGGGCGCTGACACCGGCGGCTTCGGCAGAGTCGGCGCGGACGATCTGGAGGCCGCTTGCGGGGGTCCATGAGCCCGAGGCCGGGGTCCAGCCCTCGAGGGAGGGGATCGTTACGGGGACGTTGGAGGCGGCCTGCGCGTGCAGGTGGGAGGTCAGGGGGACGAGGACCGCGGTGACGAGCGCACACACGGAGGCGAGGATCAGCGCGACCTTCGCTCGTGAGCGTGCGAGTCGCGGGGCCCGCGCATGGCTTGGCGATGACTGGGGCATTAATTCTCCTGTTCAGCGGTTTGCTTCCACGCAAACTGTCCAAAGCCCAAATTAAAACGGATAGTCCGTATCCATTCCGACTACGTTTTGGCCCGCAAAGCCTATCAAAAGTCGATGCCTCAAAACAATAGAAACGGTTAAATCGTGCCCGTTCAGCAGAAACGCAACAAGGCCGCGTTAAATAGCGCTAATGAGTTTGACACTTCGCTCGAAACTCACTATTTTTCTGCGGCCTCCAGGCGCGACGCGTGCGCCCACATAACGATCGCAGCGGCGTGTCCAACGTTCATGGACCGAGTCGAACCGCGCTGAGTAATAGCGACGACAATCTCGCACGCTGCGAGCATCTCCTCGCTCAAACCGGAGGCTTCGGACCCAAAGACGAGGCACGCGCGCTCCGGCAGCACAGCGCCTTCGAGCGCTATCGACCCCTCAACGTTGTCCACGCCCACGAGTGTCAAGCCCTCCCGGGCGCAATGATCGACGAGTTCGCGCACCTCCGGGCGATGATCCACGGGCAGGTATCGGTCGGTGACCATCGCGCCACGCCGGTTCCACCGCTTGCGCCCCACCACGTGCACGCGGCGCGCACCCATCGCATTCGCCGTGCGCACGATCGACCCGATGTTGAAGTCGTGATCGAGGTTCTCCACGGCCACCTCGAAAGGCAGCGAGCGGGCGGCGATGTCCGCTCGGATCGCGTCCATCCTCCAGTAGCGGTAGCGGTCTTCGACGTTGCGCCGGTCCCCCATCCGCAGGAGTTCAGGGTCGTAGTGCTCCCCAGCCGGCCAGGCCCCCTCCCCGCCCGGCCACGGACCGACTCCGACCTGCGCACTCGCCTGCACCCCAGCCTCGCCGCCTCCCAAGGCTCCCTGCCGCGCGATGTCACACCCGTTTTCGAACTCGTTCACGGATCCCACCCTAGCGGCACCGTAGAATGGAGGCATGACTGCCCTGACGCACGAACCCACTCCCCTGACCGACCTGCCGCCCGTGACCGCGTGGCTCTCTGACATGGATGGGGTCCTGGTGAAGGAGAATCGAGCGCTTCCGGGCGCAAACGAGTTCCTCGCCGCGCTTCGCGAGAAGAACATCCCCTTCCTGGTCCTCACCAACAACTCCGTGTTCACGAACCGTGACCTGTCCGCGCGCCTGGCAAACTCGGGCCTCGACATCCCGGAGGAGAACATCTGGACCTCCGCGAACGCCACGGCCGCGTTCCTGCACCAGCAATCCCCCGGCTCGACCGCGTACGTCATCGGCGAGGCCGGCCTGACCACCGCGATCCACTCCGCGGGCTACGTCATGACGGAGATCGATCCGGAGTTCGTGGTGCTCGGCGAGGTGCGCTCCTACGACTTCCATGCGCTGACCCACGCGATTCGCCTCATCGAGGGTGGCGCGAAGTTCATCGCGACCAACCCCGACGTGTCGGGCCCCTCCGACGAGGGCACACTGCCCGCGTGCGGCGCCATCGCGGCGATGATTACGGCGGCGACCGGGAAGAAGCCCTACTTCGTCGGCAAGCCGAACCCCGTCATGATCCGCGCGGGCCTGAACAAGATCGGCGCGCACTCCGAGAGCGCCGCGATGGTCGGCGACCGCATGGACACGGACGTGCGCGCGGGCGTCGAGGCCGGCCTGCGCACCCACCTCGTCCTGTCGGGCTCTACCGCCCGCGAGGACGTCAACAATTTCCCGTTCCGCCCCTTCGGCATCCACGAGGGCATCGGCGATCTCATTGAGCTCGTCGAGGCGGCGCACTGACCCACACCGATCCGGAAGGAACACCCATGACCAACGATTCCCACAAGGCGCGCCTGGCTGCCCTCGTCCAGGAGCTGTCCGTCATCCACGAGAAGGTCATCCTGGCCTCGGGCCGCGAGTCCGACTTCTACGTCGACATGCGCCGTTCGACCCTGCACCACGAGGCGGCTCCCCTCATCGGCCACGTCATGCTGGATCTCCTGGAGGAGTCCGGTTTCTCGGTGGGCGAGGAGTACGTGGCCGTCGGCGGCCTGACGATGGGCGCCGACCCGGTCGCCACCGCGATGCTGCACGCCGCCGCATCGCGCGGCCTGGACCTGGACGCTTTTGTCGTGCGTAAGGCCGCGAAGGACCACGGTATGAAGCGCCGCATCGAGGGCCCGGACGTCGTCGGCAAGAACGTCGTCGTTCTCGAGGACACGTCCACGACCGGCGGCTCGCCGCTGGAGGCTGCTCTCGCTCTGCGCGAGGCCGGCGCGAACGTCGTCGCCGTCGCCGTGATCGTCGACCGCGCGACGGGCGCGAAGGAACGCATCGAGGCCGAGGGCTTCCCGTACTTCTACGCGCTGGGCCTGGAGGACATCGGCCTGGCCTGATTCTCCGCTCTCACACGACGAGGCCGGGGCTGGGTTCTGCGCGAACCTGGCCCCGGCCTCGTTGTCGTCTGCGCGCCCTCACATGTGGGGGACGGAACGCATGGCGCGCGCGGTCACCCAGCGCGGGGCGAGCTTCATGGCGCCCATGGCGACCTTGTAGGGGATGGTCGGGGTGACCTGGACGCGTCCCGCGCGCACGGCGTCGAGGGCTTCCGTGACGACCTGTTCGGGGCTGGCCATCAGCCACGAGGGGGTCGCGCGCATGTCGACGCCCGCACGCTCGAAGAAGGGGGTGTCGACGGGGCCGGGGCACACGACGGTGGCGGTGATGCCGGAGCCCTTGAGCTCGGCCGCGAGGCCCTCGGTGAAGGCCACGACCCAGGCCTTGTGCGCGGAGTAGGTACCCGCGCCCGTGCGCGAGGCGACGGAGCCGACGTTGAGGATGGCGCCGCGGCCGCGCGAGCGCATGGAAATGCCCGCGTGGTGGGCCAGCGTCATGACCGCGCGAACCATCACGTTCAGGCCATTAATTTCATTGTCCAGGCTATTGTCTAGGAAGTCACTCCCCAGGCCGAAGCCGGCGTTGTTGACGAGGAGGTCGACGGGCGCCAGGTCCGGCTTGTCACGGTCGGCGGGGCCTCCCACGTCCAGGCGTGCGGCGACGCGCGCGCAGCCCTCGTCGGTCGACAGGTCGGCCGCGATTACCTCGGCGCGCACGCCCGCGACGTTCGCGAGCGTGTCCGCGAGCGCGCGCAGCGCATCCTCGCGGCGCGCGATCAGCACCAGGTCGTGGCCCGCGGCGGCCAGCTGCCAACAGAATTCTTCACCAATGCCGGAGGTTGCTCCGGTGACCAGCGCTGTTCCCATGGGGGAAGTCTAGCGCCGCATCGTTTCGGCAGCACGAAGCCGGGGCGGGAACGCGCGTGCGTCCCGCCCCGGCTGGGCACCTCATCGGGTCCGGATCAGGTATCCGGCTCCGCCACCGGCGAGGGCTGCCGGGATGACGAGGAGGACGAGCCAGTAGGGGCTCCATCCGCCCGAGCGGCCAGTATCCGCAGCCGCGGCGACCGGCAGGGATGCGGCCGCGTCGCTGGTTCCAGCCTCCGGGCTCGCCGCCGCACCGCTTTGGGCACCGCTCTGCGCGCCACTCTGGGGAGCGGCTGAGGGGCTCGCGGACGGGGTGGCCGCGGGAGCCGCCTTCGGGGCGGTCACGGGTGCCGAGCTGGCCGCACCGGTCGTTCCAGTTGCCGCTCCGTTGCTGCGAGCAGCCGGAGCGCCGGTCGCGCTACCGCCGGTCGCAGCGGGGGCCGCCGTACGGGACGCACCGGACGAGGCCGGGGTGCCTGCGTTGGTCGCGGGCGCTGCGGGCACTCGAACCGGACCGCCAGTGGGTGCAGGGGCCGGGAAGGGGCGCGGCATCGGTGCCGGGTCCGCGCTCGGCGCAGGTGCGGGCACAGGCTGAGCGCTCGGCGCGGGGTCCGCGGTCGGTGCGGGAGCCGGTGCAGGCGCAGGGTCGACGCTGGGGGCCGGAGCGGGTGCAGGCGCAGGGTCCGCGGTCGGAGCGGGCGCCGGGTCCGCCGTCGGTGCGGGAGCCGGTGCAGGCGCAGGGTCGACGCTCGGCGCCGGAGCGGGGTCCGCGCTCGGCGCGGGTGTGGGATCAACGCTGGGAGACGGTGCCGGGGTCGGCTCCGGCGTGGGCGCAGGTCCGGGTGAGGGCGTCGGGACTGGCTCCTCGTCCACCGGGGCAGGCCGTTCGTCGTGGTGGCCGGAGCGCACGATCACGGTGAAAGACTGGGGCTCGACGAGGCTGCGCTCGCCGCTGCGCGCGCCCACCTCGATGCGGTAGGTGCCCGGCGCACTGAAAACCCAGTTGCCGTGCATGTGCGTTGCTTCGGTCGTGTGGACGACGCCATCGCCCTTACTCGAGTCGAAGTGGACCTTCGCGCCCGCGCCGAAGGTGCCTCCTTGGAAGAAGGCGACTCGTGCGCCCTCGGGAGCCTGCGCGAGGTGCAGGGTCAGGTCGGCGCCGTCGGGCAACGCCGCGTAGTCGATACCTTCGGTGGACAGGCCGGGCCACACGATGTCGCTGTTCTGAGTCTCCGGCAGCACGTACGTGGCTGTTCCCACCGGGCCGAGCACGTCGTAGCTCGGATCCGACAGGGATGCGGGGCGCACGAAGCGCGCATTGGGGGCGACCGCGAGGGTCGTGGAGCCGACGGTGCGCAGCACGGAGGTGCGCGCGTTGGTCAGGGAGTCGTCCTTGACGGCGAGGCCGTAGGTGAGGCCACCCTCGCCGCTGGCCTGGGTCAGGCGCACGTCCAGGTGCCCGCGCGCAATCTCCACGGGATTGTTCAGCAGGGACGAGGCCGGGGCCGGGGCTGCATCGTTTCCGCCGTTGTCGGGCGCAGGAGCAGGCGCGGGCGTCGGGTTCGGAGCGGGTTCCGGCTCGTCGGGGGCGGCGACGCCGTCACGCATCTTCAGCATGGCGGTGAGGCCGACGTGGGAGCCGACGGTGACGTCGGAGGCATCCGCGACGGTCATGACCGCGTCGGAGAGCGGGTGGGGGCGCAGGGTCACGCGCATGTACATCGGGTCGGACTGGCACACGCCGAGGTCCTGCGGCTTCGTGTCCATGCCGCCCGCACCGAGCGTGCCCTCCATGGAGCACCAGGGACTGAAATCGTACTTGGACTCGAAGAACTCGATCTTGTAGGTGGCGCGCAGGGTCGGGTCGTTCGCGCGCACGGTGGCCGTGTACTGGTCGGTCGTGCCGGGGATGAGGTCGTAGGAGACGTCGACGCGGCGCGAGGAGATCGGCAGGCGGTCGGGGTTCCACACGGGGGCCGGATCCGGGTTGGAGGGGCCGAGGATCGTGTCGGCGGCGCCGACGGTGACGGGCTCGGTGTCCTTCTGGGAGTACTGGACGGTCTGCGAGATCCAACGCGCCGAGGCGGAGTCGCCGGGGATGTAGACGGCCTGCACGGCCGCGGCGTCGGCGCCGAGCAGCTCGGAAACGGTCGCGCGGCCTCCCTCAACGGCGGCCTCGGTGAGGAAGTAGCCGTTGACGGTGATCCATGCGCGCCCCGTATCGGTGGCGACGCCCGTGTCGAGCGTGATGTCGGTCAGGTGGTTGTCGCCGGGGTGCTCGCGCTCGGCGTGATGAGAGACGGTCAGCGTCGGGGTGGCTGCGTTGCCGTCGGTGCGTTCCGCGCGCGCGGAGTTGTAGGCGGCTTCGATGTCCTTGATGGTTCCGTCGGCGGGGTTCGCGCCGCCGACCTGCCAGACCAGCGGGGTGATCGGCGAGGAGTAGATAGCGGTGCCGTCGGCGCTGCGCGCGGTCATCTTGTAGTTCGCAACGTAGCGGCCGGGCTGCGTGAACGTCGTGTACAGGTGCGTGTGGCGCGGGTTGTAGACGCTGCGGTACGCGGTGTCATGGCTGGAGAGGAAGCGGTTGACGCTGTCGCCATTATCGATGAACATCTCCATGCGGCCTGGACCGTCGACGCTGATGAGGTCGAGCGTGTAGGTCTCGCCTTCGAATTTGTCAGTGTCGCCGATCTCGCCCGCGCCGAGGCCCGCCCAGATGGGCGTATTACCGGGTCCAGGGTTCTGGGGCGCGGCGTTCAGGACGGTTCCCTCGGCCCCGAGGAAGGCCAGGTCGGGACGCTTCGCGGGAACGACGAGCTGCGACTTCGCCTCGTCTTTCTCGCCGGTGCCGGTCCAGGCCTTCGGGATCCACAGCGCGGTCTTTTCCATCGGCATGTTGATGGTGTTGAGCGAGAAGCTGTTGGTGTCGTCGTGCCAGACGGGGATGGGTGCATCGACGTGTTGTCCGGTGACGATCCATTCCTTGTCCTGGTCGGGTCCAGCCCACGCGGCGGCGGGCGTGAGTGCCAGGAAGATGGCGAGCGCAGCGGTGCTGATGCGTCGCAGGTGTGACATTCGGGTGCCTTTTCTAGCTTTGTTGTTGGTGAGAATCATTATCACTCTAAATAAGGACTCACACAACTCACACCCATCGCGCATGTTTCACGCGCGTTTCACGCAGCCGCTCCCCCGACCCACCGATAGGCTCAACCCCATGAGATTTGCGACCTGGAACGTCAACTCCATCCGCACGCGCGTCGACCGCGTCATCGCCTTCCTTCAACGCTCTGACACAGATGTGCTCGCCATGCAGGAAATCAAGTGCCGCCCCGACCAGTTCCCCATCGAGCCGTTCGAGGAAGCGGGCTACCACGTTGCAATCCACGGTCTCAACCAGTGGAACGGCGTCGCCGTGGCCTCGCGCCTGCCGATCCTCGAGGTTCGTGACCACTTCCCCACCCAGCCCGCCTTCGGTGAGCCGCCCGTCGTCGAAGCCCGCGCACTCGGCGTCACCGTCGACACGACCGGCGTCCTTCCCGCCGAGGAGGGGCAGGCCTCGTCGATGACGATCTGGAGCCTGTACGTGCCCAACGGCCGCGAACTCACCCACGCGCACTACACCTATAAACTCCAGTGGCTGGCAAACCTCGCCGAGCAGGGGCGCGGCTGGCTGGAGGATCCCAGGGCCCGCATCGCCCTCGTCGGCGACTGGAACGTCGCACCCCTGGACGAGGACGTGTGGGACATGAGCGCCTTCGAGGGCGCCACGCACGTGTCGGCCCCCGAGCGCGAAGCCTTCGCTGCCTTCGCCGCGGATGGCTGGGTCGAGGTCACGCGAGACCGCGTCACGAACTACACCTACTGGGACTACCAGAAGCTGCGCTTCCCCAAGAACGAGGGCATGCGCATCGACTTCGCCTACTGCTCGCCAGCGCTGGCCGCGCGCGTCAGCGGCGCACAGATCGACCGCGACGAACGCAAGGGAAAGGGCGCCTCGGACCACGTGCCCGTCATCGTCGACGTCAACTAAGCGAGGCGACGAGGCCCCGGCGCCGCCGACACACGTCGAGGCCTGGGCACACGCCCAGGCCTCGTTCCGTATCGATTACGCGTGCTCGCGCGCGAGGCGCAGCAGCTCGGAGTTAAGCGCCGACCAGTTGTCATGGTGCCAGGGTCCAAAAGGCTCCGCGCCGACAAAGGCCGCACTGGCGCCCAGGTCACGGTCCGCCCACACGAAGGAGCCGGACTGCCCGAAGTGCCCGATCGTGCGCGGGGAGGCGTCGGGGGCAGTCCAGTGCGGGGACTTCTCGCCGCGAATCTCGAGGCCGAGACCCCACGGACAGGGAGTGAAGCGCCCGTAGCCGGGCACGACACCGGCGAGCGCGGGGAACTGCGAGAGCCCCGCGAGAGCCGCCAAGGGGCCACTCACGAGCGTCGGGCGGGCAAGCTCGGCGCCAAAGAGGCTGACATCCGCCGCACTCGCAACACCGGCATGGGCGGGACTGCCGGGAATATCCGCCGTCGTCATGCGAAGCGGCTCGAAGACCGTGCGGCGCACCCACTCGCAGACGCCGACGCCGGTGGCCGCCTCGACCACCTCGCCGAGAATGTCGAAACCCTCGTTCGAGTAGATGCGGCGCTTCTCGGGCGCGGCAACGGGGCGCCGCCCCTCAAAGGGCAGGCCCGAGGCATGGGCCAGGAGATGACGAACCGTCGCCCCCTCGGGACCCGCAGGATCATCAAGCGAGACGAGGCCACGATCAACCGCGACCAGCACGGACCACGCGACGATCGGCTTCGTCACCGACGCGAGCGGGAACTCGCGATCAACGTCGCCGTGCGAATAGACGACGTCGCCCCCGACACGAAGGACGAGGGCGACATCGAAAGACGGCAGTGTGCCGATCACGCGGTGGCCTCCGGGGCCGCACCAACCTCGGCGGCCGCGGTGGTCTTTTCACTGATCTTACGCAGTGTGCGAGCGTAGACCTCAGCAACTTCCTCGGGCACCGAAGCGCCGAGCTTGAGGACGTAGTGCGCGGGCAGGTGCAGGAGCTGCACGCACACGGCCAGGAAGTCCGCGACGAACTCGCGAGCGTCAATCGGCTCATCGTTGTAACGAGCCGAGACGACCGAGCCGTACCAGTAGCGGATGAGGATCTTCGCCAGGGTACGAGGCGTGGTACCGATGTCGGCACCCTCCTCCTCGACGAAGTTCTGGATCATCGCAGTGAGGGCTTCCTCCATCTGCTGCGTGCGGTACTTGTAGTGGGCGTGCGCCGGGTGCGTCTCAGAAGACGACTCGGCCCACAGGACACAGTCCAGAGCGATGGCCGCGTCAGCGCCGGGCTTCATGGCGAAGCGCATCTCTCCGACCGCCCAGTGAACAAACGAGCCGGCGGTGATGCCGCCCTCGTCGAAGCCACCTTCCGATTCTTCATTAATGGTGACGTCGAAGAGAGCGTTCATCTCCTCGTGACGCTGGATCGCACTGCGCAGGATCGCTTCCTTTGAGGGGAAGTGATAGACGACGGCGGGGTGCGAAATACCGACTCGACGGCCGAGGTCGCGCAGAGAAAAGCCGTTGTAGCCTCGCTCTGCGATCAGAACCATCGCTGCCGAGAGGATGGATTCACGCGTCGCCTGTCCTACGGAGTAGGCGCCACGGGCCTTCCTCTGGGTTGTCATATCATCTCCTGCTGTTGCAGACGCCACATACCGCGCGTCCGAAATACACACTGGTAGTCAGTGTACCGCGCAATCTCAGGGTTTATCAACATTCATGACAAGCCCGTCGATGGAGTCGTTAATGTCAACTGTCACATTCTGACCATCTTGAACGTCTCCACCGAGCAGCAGAACAGCCAGTCGATCACCGATCTCGCGCTGAATCAGGCGACGCAGCGGACGGGCACCGAATGCCGGGTCATAGCCCACGCGAGCGAGCCATCCGCGGGCCGGTTCGGTTACTGTCAAACCGATGCGACGCTCGCGGAGACGAGACTCGAGCGACGCGACCAGCAAATCGACGATCTCGCCCAGATTTTCGCGGGTAAGCGCGTCAAACATGACCGTCTCATCCAGCCTATTGAGGAACTCCGGACGGAACGCCGAGCGAACAACAGACATGACAGACTCCCGCTTTCCTTCGGGTGTCAAGTCAGGGTCCGACAGGAACTGCGAACCGAGGTTCGAGGTGAGGATCAGGATGGTGTTACGGAAGTCCACCGTCCGCCCCTGCCCGTCCGTGAGACGTCCGTCATCCAACACCTGCAGAAGAATGTCGAAAATCTCAGGATCGGCCTTCTCAACTTCGTCCAAAAGGACGACAGAATACGGACGACGACGCACAGCCTCGGTCAACTGACCGCCCTGCTCGTAGCCCACGTACCCCGGAGGGGCACCGACGAGGCGTGCAACCGAGTGCTTCTCGGAGTATTCCGACATGTCAATGCGCACCATGGCGCGCTCGTCATCGAAGAGGAACTCCGCGAGCGCCTTGGCCAGCTCGGTCTTACCCACGCCCGTCGGGCCGAGGAACAGGAACGAACCGGTCGGACGGTTCGGGTCAGACAGGCCCGCGCGGGAGCGACGGACCGCATCAGACACCGCTCGCACGGCATCTTTCTGACCAATGAGGCGCTTTCCGAGCTCGTCCTCCATGTGCAGGAGCTTGTCGGTCTCAGTTTGCAGGAGCTTACCCGTCGGAATTCCGGTCCACGCTTCGATCACCTCGGCGATTTCTGCGGGGCCAACCTTCTCAGCGATCATCGGCTCTTCATCACCGCGAGCATCCTGAGCTTCAGCCTGAGCTTCCGCCTCGGCAATCTGGCGCTCAACCGCGGGGATCTCGCCGTTCTGGAGGCGACCAGCCTCTTCCCAGCGACCCTCGCGCACGGCCAGATCCAGCTGAGTGCGCAGCGTATCGAGCTGAACACGCAGGTCACCGACGCGGTTGTGACCGGCCTTTTCGGCCTCCCAACGGGCAGTGAGCGCACGCAGCGTCTCCTCGCGATCCGCCAGGTCGGCGCGCAGCTTGCTCAGGCGATCCTGGGTGGCCTCGTCGAGGCCCTCCGGATCGGACTCGGTCAGGTAGGACTCCTCCATACGAAGGCGATCCACACTACGGCGCAGCTCGTCGATCTCGACCGGCGAGGAGTCGAGCTCCATGCGCAGGCGAGACGCGGCCTCGTCGATCAGGTCGATGGCCTTGTCGGGCAGCTGTCGACCCGTGATGTAGCGGTTCGACAGGGTGGCCGCGGCGACAAGAGCACCGTCGGAGATGGTCACCTTGTGGTGCGCCTCGTACTTCGGGGCGATGCCACGCAGGATGGCGACGGTATCCTCGACCGAGGGCTCACCGACGAACACCTGCTGGAAGCGACGCTCCAGCGCGGGGTCCTTCTCGATGTTCTCGCGGTACTCGTCGAGCGTGGTCGCGCCGACCATGCGCAGCTCACCGCGGGCGAGCATGGGCTTGAGCATGTTGCCCGCGTCCATTGCGCCCTCGGAGCCGCCTCCCGCACCGACGACCGTGTGCAGCTCGTCGATGAAGGTGATGATCTGACCGTCGGAGCGCTGAATCTCAGCGAGGACGGCCTTCAGGCGCTCCTCGAACTCACCGCGATACTTCGCGCCGGCAACCATCGACGACACGTCGAGGGAGACCAGGCGCTTGTCGCGCAGGGATTCCGGGACATCGCCGGCGACGATGCGCTGGGCGAGGCCTTCGACGACGGCCGTCTTACCAACGCCGGGCTCACCGATCAGAACAGGGTTGTTCTTGGTACGACGAGACAGGACCTGGATGACGCGACGAATCTCGTTATCTCGCCCGATGACCGGGTCGAGCTTGCCTTCGCGGGCAACCTCCGTGAGGTCGCGGCCGTACTTGGACAGGGCCTCGAAGGATCCCTCGGGGTCGGCCGAGGTAATCGGGTCGGGGCGCAGCTGCGCGAGCGCCTGCGTGAGAGCGTCGGCACTGGCTCCACCCTGGGTGAGGATTCGACCGGCCTCGGTCTGCGAGGCGGCCAGAGCGATGAGCAGGTGCTCGGTCGAAATGTACTGGTCACCGCCGGCCTCGGCGCGCTCGCCAGCGTCGCGAACGATCGCGAGCAGCGCGTTCGAGGGTTGCGCACTCCCCGTGGAGGCGCCCTGCGCGCTCGGGAGAGCCACGAGGGCGTTGCGGGTGCGCGCACCAATCGCGCGCACATCGGCGCCAACAGCCTCGAGAAGAGACAGCGCAATACCTTCGCGCTGCTCAATGAGAGCTTCGAGCAGGTGGATGGGCTCCACCTGCGGGTTTCCGGCCGCACCAGCAGCCGCGAGCGCAGAGGAGACGGCCTCCTGCGCCTTTGTTGTCATTTCACGTGCCATGAAATTACTCCTCCAAATGGTTTGTCTGGTGGCGCCGAGTCACTCGACGCCTTCTGACAGACACAACGAAGCCGAAGTTGAGTCTATTCCACTCAACTTCAAATTTCTGGAGGATGTGAGTCAGTTCTCCGGAAGCCAGGTGGGACCACCAAAGCCGCGCTGATGCCCACCAGCTGGACCGGACCCCTCGTCTCCCTCGAGACCGTAGCGCTCCTCGAGCGCGCGGAACAGCTGCAGCGTCGTCGCGAGCGCACACATCACCTGCTGAACGAGCTGCGCATCCGTCGCACCATACTCATAGTCAGCATTCACCTCGGCGACAACACGGTCACCCTCATCCTGGTCAGCGACGTACGCCTTCGGCCACAGGAACTCGCCGTGCCAGGCCTGCAGGAAGTCGCGTAGATCCTCGCCAAATTCGATGGGAACGAGACTCTTCATGAACGCGACGATCGACAGCACCTCGCGCGAGTCGCCAAGGAAGCGGAAGCAGAATAGGTGTCCCTCCCACAAACCACAGAGATCCCCATCGTTATCGATACGCCAAGTCCACCCCTCAGAGTCAAATAGGAGGCCCAAGCGCTCCTGCGTGATGGGGCGAACCATATCGAAACGATTCGCTTCAAACTCCGAATTACCCGTGACAATTCCTTCCGGAGGTGCTGCTTTGCTACCTCCCCATTGTTCCATATCAGAGGCGGTATCGTCCGGCAGATCGCGGCGGCGAGGCGTCTCCTCACCGTCGGTTCCTCCGTCGGCATCCGCCCGCCAAAGCCAGCCCATGATGTTCCCCTATTCGTGCCGATATTCATTGACGCGCCACTGCGTCGCTACCGACGGGGCGAGAGCGCGTCGACCGCCCCTAACGATGGTCCACATATGCTTTCCCATTGGCGCCTCCTCCGCTCACCTCATCGTGTTACCAGCACGTGTCTTGGTGCTTTCACAGTAGCGTAGAAACCGCGAAAAACCAATGCCCCCAAGGCTTTTACGCCACCGCTGAACGCCACCTTCAAGACGGTGCGTCACCATCGTCGCAGCTCATCCGGGGGGCCCGAGGCAACTATTTTTAGTTTGTATGCTTGATCACATTTACGATTAGCTCTTGCAGAACACAAAACTTTCTACTAAATAGGGCAATTTGCATTGGTGGACCCCGGTGAATCCTGCGAAATCCCGCGGGGCCCAGCGCCAGAAACCGGCGGCATTGACAAGGACGGTCCCGGTATTGCCGCCCCCGAACCGACCGAGGCGGCTGGGAATGCGAGCGGCAAGGTGGGCAGCGGCAAAGGCCTCGCCGTCTTGGCAACCAGCCAACGCAGCGCCCACTCCGCGGGACCACGAGAGGTTCCCCCGACCTCGGCAATCACACAGCCGAAGCCAATCAGCGCCCAGACCCCCAGTGCAAGAAGCCCCGAAACCGCAACCCCCAGCACACGAACGCCGAACGCGCCAAGCACGCCGAACATAACAATAAAGAGCAGCGTCTGCGACAGGTAGGCGGTCATCGAACGGCGACCGATCGCACTCAAGAACGCGCATACCGAGCCGAGACTCTCGCGTGGGCCACCTCCCACGAGCGCGAGAAGCGCCAGCCACCCGCAGGCTCCCGCAACACCCGAGGCATGAAAGAGCGGATACGACCAGGCAGCCGACCCGACAAATGCCCAGTCCAGCTGCATGAGGGCGAAGGGAACGGCCCCGAGCGCTCCGATCCCCAGGCCCACAAGCGCGATGCCAACCAGGAGCGGCCCGCGCCCACGCGGATCCTGCAGCAGCCCCCAGCGAGCAACACCCACGCCGATCATCACGCAGGGGACGACGAGCGCCGTCAGGACAGTCATCGGCGTCGCGATAAGCCAGGAGGCGAGCGAGACCAGCAGATACGACGCGTCCAACACGACGGGTCCATGGCTCTCCAGCACCATCGGCTCGCGCCCCACCATCGCCGCCATCGACCAAATCCCGAGCATGCTCAAGGAGGCGATGATCGCGCCGACCAGCACGCGCAGCCACGGCCGCCGCATGACAATCACCTCGGCAAAAATGACCGCCACGAGACCGTACGCGCCAATAATGTCGCCCGCGAAGACGATTCCATGCACCAGGCCGAAGGCCAGCATCCACCAGCCGCGGCGGCGAATCAGGCGTGAGGCCGCGCGGCGCGCTCGCCGCTCGACGGAATCCCGGACGTTCTCCCACTGGACGGTGTTCCACCCGGCGCTCAGCTCGGGGGGAATCGCGTCCATCGCGAAGCGGCGCTCACGCTCGATCGTGCGCGAGGCCATGATCGCCATACCAAAGCCGAACAGAATCGAAAACAGCGGATACGCGCGACGGTCCACAAACAGGGTTCGCACCAGGTACCACCACTGATCGGCGTCGTTCATGGCCGCCAGCGCCGCCTCGCCCACCTGCGGCGCATCCGGGAAATAGCGCAGCCAGAAGGGCACATTTGCCAGCGCGATGAGCGCGAGCATGAAGCCTCGCGCGACATCGGGGGCGGGGAAACGCACCTGGCGTGCGCCCGTGAAAGACAGGGTGTGCATGGCGTCCTTACTCGAGGTGGTGTCGATGCAGCAAAGGGGCGAGGCCGGAGATCCTCCGGGGCCTCGCCCCTCGCGTACGGAGTGCTGTCAGCCGATGGCCGACATCATCGCCTGCTGTTGAATCTCTCGACGCCTGCCGTTGGCTTTCACCACCAGCACGATGCCGATAATCATGATGATCGTGCCGCTGACGCCGACCACCGTGGACCAGATGAGGCCGTTCGTGCTGGACTTCGTGATGTCACCAGCACTGACATCCATGCCCGCAATGTCGGCTCCCGCAGGCAGACCCTCACAGTCGATGCGGTAGGTACCCGCGGGCAGATCCGTGGCCGTGTAGTAGTTGTTGACCCCGGCAAACGTGTGCATGTCGTACACGTCGCCGTCCGTGTCCGTCATCGTGCACGACGTTGCCTCAGCCTCGCCGAGGAGGATCGTGTACTGCCCGTTGGCACCAACCTCGACGGTCCCGCCATTGGTGATGCTGACGGCGTTAACATTCTCGGGCGTCTCCGTGTTGAGGCCTGAGAAAGCGACCACAGCGAAGATGACCGGGGCGACGATGAGCATCATGAGCAGGCCGACGACGATCATAATCGTGCCGGGGGCTCGACTGGGCAATTTCATGGTGGGCATGACCGCGGGACCGCTGTAACCGGTACCCGGATAGGCGCCCTGGGCGGGCATCGCGCCGTTCGCACCATCTTGTCCGTACTGCGGCCAGGGGGTGCCCTGCTCGCCGGGGACTCCGTAAGGCCTGGGGTTCGACATGAGGAAAGCCTTCCTAGGAATTCGTTTGTGTCAGCATAGCAACGCGGGGGCTCAGCGCGGGCGTTCCCGCAGACCCATCAGGCCTCGTGAACGATGCGCAGACGCTCAGCGCGCAGTTGGGCGACGCCCGGGACTTCAAGGGGCGCGAGCTCAGACCCCGTGGCGCGCTGCAGCAGCAGGTCCGCCAGCTCCGGATTACGCGCGAGAGCAGGGCCGTGCATATAGGTCGCGATGATGGATCCCTGAACGGCGCCGTCGTAGCGCACCTCGGGTGGGGTCGTGCCGCGAGGCGTGCCGTTGCCAACGCCGGACAGCACGCGTCCCAGCGGGGCGGCGTCAGGGCCGAGGACGGTACCGCCCCCGTGGTTTTCGAAGCCGGTGAGCGTCTGGGTGAGGCCATCGAGGACGGGCTCACAGACGAGTTCGCCGATCGCACGGTGCCCCTGAGGCTCGGTCGTGATGTCGAGGACACCCATGCCCGGCACGCGAGCGCCGCGCGCATCCTCGTACCAGTGGCCGAGGACCTGCAGGGATGCGCAGATCGCCAGGAGCGGGCGCCGGGCATCAAGGGCGCGAGCGAGGCCCGAGGTGCGGCGGAACTTGTCGGCAGCGAGCGCCTGAGCGGTATCTTCACCACCGCCGAGCGTGTAAATGTCGAGGCTGTCGGGGATTTCATCAGTCAGCCCAACGTGGACGACCTCGGCGTTGATACCGCGCCTGCGGGCGCGCTCGGCGAGAATCAGGGCATTTCCGCTGTCGCCGTAGGTGCCCAGCACCTCGGGCATGAGGACGCCGATTCGCAGCGTGGAGGTGCTCATCGCGTGCCTTCCTTTCGATCGAGCAGGACCTTGAAGTCGCGCATGGCCGTGTAGTTGAGGAGCATCTCGACGCGGCCCGGCTCGCAGAGCGCCAAGGCATCCATGGGCAGCGGGACGAGGTCGCAGTGCACACCCGCGTATTCGAGGCGCACAGCCAGGTCGGCACCGCGCTCACCACAGGCGACGACGCGGCGGCCGGGCTGCTTGACGGCGGAAAAGTCGACGTCCCACAGCCAGGAGAGGTCCTGGCCGTCGGGAACCTGACCGTTGACGCCGATGACAACCTGGTCGACGCGCGGGTCGATCATCGTCATGGCTTCCTGCCATCCAGCCGGATTCTTCGCCAGCATGAGGCGGGCGCGGCGCCCGTTGACGTCGTGCACGGAGTATCGCCCGGCGACCTCGGTAACCCCGCTGACGGCCGAGGCTGCGACGGCTGGGTCGATGCCCATCGCGACGGCCGCGGCGACCGCCTGCGCGGCATTGCCGAGGTTCGCGCGCCCGGGAAGCTGCAGGTTAAGGGGGACGCTGATGCCGTCCGGTCCGCGCAGCGTCGCGCGCGGGCCTTCGGGGGAAAGCTCAACGTCCTCGAGCCACCACTCGGGCTGCGGACGACTCGTCAGTTCCGGCAGTTCCTCCCCCTCGAATGCGGGGATCAGATGCCAGTCGTCACCGCTGCGGACGACGCGGCCACCGCGCGGATACGCGGCAGAGTCGCCACCCCAGCCTCCACCGGCTGCGACCCACACAACGTTCGGATTGTCGGCGGCAGCCGAGACGATGAGAGGATCATCGCAGTTTGCGACGACGACGGCGTCCGGATGAGCCGAGGCCCCCTCACGCAGGCGACGCTCGACCGTCCCGATCTCTCCCACGCGATCGAGCTGGTCGCGCGAAAGGTTGAGATAAACGAACACGGCCGGATCCACGTCGGCCGCAACGGCGGGCACATGCATCTCGTCGACTTCGAGGGCGGCCCGCGTCGCGCCCTTGCCCTGCATGAGCGCCGTCAGGACACCCGAGGTCATGTTGTCGCCGTTGATGTTCGAGGCGACGCGACCGGCGCTTTCGAGCGCCGCACGCACCATGCGCGTCGTCGTCGACTTGCCGTTCGTGCCGGTCACAATGACGGACGAGTAGGGGGCAGCCAGTTCACGGAGGAGCTTCGGGGAGATACGCAGCGCAACCTCGCCGCCAATCATGCCGCCAGAACCGCGCCCGAGGGCTCGGGACGCGAAGCGGGCAGCGCCGCCTGCAGCCGTAGCAAGGCGAGAGCGCACCGACAGGTGATGCGAAGAATTCGTCATGCATCCACGTTATCGCATGCGGGGCGCTGGCCGCGTCGTCGACGCATATCGACCTCCCCCACCAGGACGAGGCCGGGGACCATCAAGAGGGTGTCTTTCCTCGCGCGACACGCGGGTGTGCCCCTAACCTGCACAGATAGTTACGCATTGCATATCGACGTTACATACGCCATTTCTGTGTGACGGCGTCGATATTGTTCGGCGGTTAATTTCGACCGCTCAGCCGCCCGACAACACCGCCCGAGCAGCCCAAGATCTCAGCATTTTCAAGGAAAACACCTCATCATCAACAAACGTGCAGGTCAGAGGGCATTTCAGAAAAAGAGTTGCGAATTAGACGCACATTTTTTCCGCGCCCCCTGCACGTTTGCCCCAAGCGACGAACACCCCAAAAATCGACTACCGAAACCCGCTGTGACCTGGTAAAACTATGTTCAGCGGGCGCAAGCCTGCCGCCTGTTCCAGGCTTCGGTCGGGGATCCTGTGTGCCCCCGGATCCTCGATCGAATATGCTGCGGGACCCATCCTTTGGATGGGTCCCGCAGTCCTTTATGTTGCAGTGTCGCACCGCTGAGGAACGATGCGGCCTCCTCAGTGTCGCACCGCTGAGAAACGATGCAGCCTTCTCAGTGTCGTGCCGATCAGAAACGATGCATGCTACCGCTGGGAGACGATCGTCCCTTCGATGACGTCGTGTGCCTTCGAACGCGGCGGCGCCGGAAGCTCCGAGCGCGCCGACGTCTGGGCGGCCGCGAGCGCGGCAAGAGCGCGCACAGGGCTCCACACGGTGAGGGAGCCACCGGAGCCATTCGCACGCCGTGACGTGCGATCCCACGGCCGCTCACCACGCCGTATCGGCATGACCTGACCATCCGCGGACGCAGCAAACACTCGATTACGCCTGGCTTCAGCGGCCGTGACCGCATCGCGCAGGGCGTCCCGTTCCTCTTCCAGGGCCTCGACGCGGCGCTCGAGCTCGAGGATGCGTCGGATTCCTGCGAGGTTGATGCCCTCCTCCTGGCTCATCCGCTGCACGTCGCGCAGGCGCTGCACGTCGCGCTTCGTATAGCGGCGACCCCGCCCCTTGGTACGGGCGGGGATCACCAGGCCGAGTCGGTCGTACTGGCGCAGGGTCTGCGGATGCATGCCCGCCAGCTCGGCCGCAACCGAGATGACGAACGTAATCGCGTCGTCCGTTCCAGTGCTCGCCATCGCTTACTCCTCCGAGGCCTCGGCGAGGGAGGCGCGCACGTCGAGGTCGCCCTCGGCCGCCGCCAGCTCCTTCGCGAGCTTCTTGAGCTCGCGGCTCGGCTTCTCGGGGACGCGGATGGCCACGCGAGCGATCAGGTCGCCCGTCGCCTTGGAGGTCTTGACGCCCCCTCCGCGCACGCGGATCTCAGTACCCGAGGAGGACCCTGCGGGCACCTTGACCGTGGCCGTGTTGCCATCGATCATGGGCACGTCGACGACGGCGCCGAGGATGGCCTCGGAGACGGTCACCGGCAGTGTCACCACCAGGTCGTTTCCTTCGCGCGAGTACACCGGGTGCGGCTTGACGGTCACGGCGACCTCGAGGTCGCCAGTGGGACCGCCGTGCGTGCCGGGCTTGCCGTGGCCCTTGACGCGCACCTTCTGGCCGTCCTTGATGCCCGCGGGGATGCGGACCTTGATCGGAGAGCCGCCGACCTTGATGGTCAGCGTCGCGCCGTTGAGGGCCTGACGGAAGGAGATGGCCAGCTTCGCGCGCACCGTGCCGCCCTTTTCGGGGGTCGGTGCCTCCTGCTGGGCGTGAGCGCCAGCGCCGAAGGGCGAGCCGTAGGGGTCGCCCCCGAAGCGCGCGCCCGCACCGCCGCCACCGCCGAAGAGGCCGGAGAGGATGTCCTCAAAGCCAGCCCCGCCGCCGGGCATGCCGGAGGTCTGGAAGCGCACGTTGTGGCCGCCGCCCCCAAAACCGCCGCCGCCGAAGCCGCCGAAGAGATCTTCGAAGCCACCGGCGCCGCCGGATCCGGCGGAGAATCGAGCTCCACCGCCGGCCATCGCGCGAATCGCGTCGTAGCGCTTGCGATCCTCATCGTTGGACAGGACCGCATATGCCTCGCCAATTTCCTTGAACTTGGCTTCGGCCGCCTTGTCGCCCGGGTTCTGATCCGGGTGCCACTGCCGCGCCAGCTTGCGGTAGGCCTTCGTAATGGCCTTCTTATCCGCTTTCTTATCGACTCCCAGGACCTTGTAGAAGTCCTTCGAGAACCATTCTTGTTCACTCACGCGCGTTTCACCTCACTTTCAGTCACGAGCGTGTTGTCGCTGTTATTCAGGGTTATTCACCAGCACCTTCGCGGCGCGCACCACGCGGTCTCCGCGGCGGTAGCCACTGGTGAGAACCTGCCCGATGACGGGATGGTCAACGTCCGCGCTGGTCGTCGCCATCAGGGCGTCGTGCAGGGCCGGATCGAAATCGTCACCCTCGGCGCCGTAGCGCTCCAGCTCGAAGCGCGTCTTGAGCGTCTCCTCGAGCTTCGTGGCGATCGACGCGAAGGGACCGTCCTCCAGGTCGCCGTGCGCACGGGCTGCCGCGATGTCGTCGAGAACGCTGATCAGCGACTCGATAACCTCGTCCTGGCCGGCGGTCTTGTGACCGGGAATAGCCTCCTTGGAGCGACGCACGTAGTTGGCGTACTCCTGGCCCTGGTTGTACAGCTCCGCGTTGGCGCGGGCCAGCTGATCCTCGACGGCCGCGATGCGCTCGAGGGCCTTGGCGAGGTCAGAGTCCTCAATCTGATCCTCGAAGGCACTCATGTCGTCGGCCGAAGCCTCGGACGAGGCCTGGGCTGCGTCACCCGCACCGGGTGCGGCGTCGTTGTTCTCGGCCGCCTGGCCGGCCGGGGCCGACTCGACAGAGTCGGCCCCGGCGACGTTGGCGTCTTCGTTGGGCGCCGAGAAACCGTTGGTTTCCTCGGTGCTCACTTGTCGTCCTCGTCAACGATCTCGGCGTCCACGACATCGTCCTGGGCAGGAGCGGACTGCGCGGCGGCCTCGTCGGCCTGCTGCTTGGCGTAGATCTCCTGGCCAATCTTCATGCCGGACTCGGACAGGGTCGCCATCGCGGTCTTCACAGCCTCGATGTCGTCACCCTTGAGGGCTTCCTTGACGGCGTCGACATCCTTCTGGACGGCCTCGCGGGTCTCCTCGGAGATCTTGTCGGCCTCGTCCTTAAGCAGCTTCTCCGTCGAGTAGACGGCCTGCTCAGCCTGGTTGCGGACGTCGGCCTCTTCGCGGCGCTTCTT
The DNA here is from genome assembly GCF_030217285.1 of Pauljensenia sp. UMB3104. Lineage (NCBI taxonomy): Bacteria > Bacillati > Actinomycetota > Actinomycetes > Actinomycetales > Actinomycetaceae > Pauljensenia > Pauljensenia sp. UMB3104. The sequence goes on from NZ_JASONN010000025.1 coordinate 24,827, forward strand.
GTCCTCGGCGGCGTGCTCCTCGGCCTCGCGCACCATGCGGTCGATGTCCTCCTTGGGCAGGGAGGAACCGCCGGTGATCGTCACCGACTGCTCCTTGCCGGTGCCGCGGTCCTTCGCGGAGACGTGAACGATACCGTTCGCGTCGATGTCGAAGGTGACCTCGATCTGCGGCACGCCACGGGGAGCCGGGGCGATACCGGACAGCTCGAAGGTGCCGAGCAGCTTGTTGTCACGGGCGAACTCACGCTCGCCCTGGTAGACCTGGATGAGCACGGAGGGCTGGCCGTCCTCGGCGGTGGAGAAGATCTCCGAGGCCTTGGTCGGGATCGCGGTGTTGCGATCGATGAGCTTCGTCATGACGCCACCCTTGGTCTCGATACCGAGCGACAGGGGGGTCACGTCGATGAGCAGGACGTCCTTACGGTCACCCTGGATGACGCCGGCCTGCAGGGCAGCGCCCACGGCGACGACCTCATCGGGGTTGACGCCCTTGTTGGGCTCGCGACCGCCGGTCAGCTCCTTGACAACCTCGGTGACGGCGGGCATACGGGTGGAACCACCAACGAGAACGACGTGGTCGATCTCGGAGACGGTCACGCCGGCCTCGGCCATGACGTCACGGAAGGGCTTCTTGGTGCGCTCGAGCAGGTCCGCAGTCAGTTCCTCGAACTTGGCGCGCGTGAGGGTCTCATCCAGGTGGATGGGGCCATCGGCGGTCATGGACAGGTACTGCAGCGAGATGTTCGTGGAGGTCGCGGAGGACAGCTCCTTCTTCGCCTGCTCGGCAGCTTCCTTCAGGCGCTGGAGAGCGACCGCGTCCTTGGACAGGTCAGCGCCAGTCTTGGCCTTGACCTGGTCGATCAGCCAGTTGACGATGCGCTGATCCCAGTCGTCGCCGCCCAGGTGGTTGTCACCGGAGGTGGCGCGCACCTGAATGGTGGAGAAGCCGTCATCATCCTTGCCCACCTCGAGGAGGGACACGTCGAACGTGCCGCCACCGAGGTCGAAGACCAGGATGAGCTCGTCTTCCTTGCCCTTTTCGAGGCCATAGGCCAGGGCCGCGGCGGTGGGCTCGTTGACAATGCGCTCGACCTTGAGGCCGGCGATCTGTCCGGCGTCCTTGGTGGCCTGACGCTGCGCGTCGTTGAAGTAGGCGGGAACCGTAATGACGGCCTCGGTGACGGGCTCACCCAGGTAGGCCTCGGCGTCCCTCTTCAGCTTCTGGAGGATACGCGCGGAGATTTCCTGCGCGGTGTACTTCTTGCCGTCGATCTCCGTGGTCCAGTCGGTGCCCATGTGGCGCTTGACGGAGGAGATGGTGCGGTCAACGTTGGTGACCGCCTGACGCTTGGCGATCTCGCCAACCAGGACCTCGCCGGTCTTGGAGAAGGCGACGACCGAGGGGGTCGTACGAGCGCCTTCAGCGTTCGGGATGATGGTGGGCTCGCCGCCTTCGAGGACGGCGATAGCGGAGTTGGTGGTGCCGAGGTCGATACCGACTGCACGTGCCATGGTTGTTGTCCTTTCATTCGCTAGGCCATCTCCACTGCCGGAGCGGCTTGCGTTGGTCTGTGTGGTCTATGTGGTGCCGGGAAGCTCCCGACACATCCTTGAGTCTGATGTACTCAACTTTAGGAGCCGGGTTTTTATTCCGCAACCCGTAGCTCTCAAACCTGAGTCTGATGTACTCAACTTTGGAGGCTTGGATTTTATTCCCTCACCGAAACCTCCTCAGTACGAGCCACTCAAAACTTGAGTCTGATGTACTCAACTATCTTTTCAGACTTTTATTCCATCCCGACATGACAAGCCCAAACATGGCTCATTGATGCGGAAACATGCACAGCGTCAGCCATTCGTAAGCCAAGCGAAAGTCTGTCGTAAGTTTTTACAAAACTCGAAAGTGGCGCACTACACCCCACCTCTGGCAAACTAGAAACGCTCTCAACGACTGAGAGCCCCGTCAATCAATGGAGACTTGATGCGCATCACGAAACGACTGGCTGGCAGCCTCCTCGCCGGCCTACTGACACTAGGAATGGCAGGTCCCGCTTTGGCCGACACGCCAGCAGCCGACGGCGCCCAGTCGGGCACCACCGCCCCCCAGACCACCTACGACGCACGCTACGCGATCCCCGCGGCCGTGCCCGCCTCCGGCGAGGCGAAGGTCGCGCAGTGGCAGGACATGAAGTACGCCATGTTCATCCACTGGGGCGTCTACTCCTCCTACGCAGGCTGGTACAAGGGCCAGAAGCAGGAAGTCGGCTACCCCGAGCAGATCAAGGCATGGGGTCACCAGCAGACCTGGGATCAGCGAATCCCGCTGCAGGGCATCCCCCGCGAGGAGTACCTGGCCACCGCCCAGACCTTCGAGGCCCCCAACTTCGACGCGACCGCGTGGTGCCAGCAGGCTAAGGACAGCGGCATGAAGATGCTGCTCATCACCTCCAAGCACCACGACGGCTTCGCCATGTGGGACACGGCCACGACCGACTACAACTTCACGAAGCAGTCACCCTCGCACCGAGACCCGATCTACGAACTCTCGCAGGCCTGCCAGAAGGTCGGCATCAAGTTCGGCCTCTACTTCTCCAACATCGACTGGGAGAAGCAGCCCGAAAACCCGTGGATGAACAACAACACCCTGGACGAAGAGGGCTACATGGACTACATCCATGCTCAGCTCAAGGAACTCCTCGGCGGCAAGTACGGCGAGATCACCGAGCTCTGGTACGACATGGGTAAGCCCAACAAAGAGCAGTCCGACCAGCTGCGTACATGGGCGCACGAGCTCCAGCCGAACATCATGATCAACTCGCGCGTCGGCAACGACCGCGCAGACTTCGAGGTCGGCTGGGACAACGAGATGCAGTCCGAGCAGACCCAGGGCCCCTGGGAGTCGGCCGTCTCGATCTTCCACAAGTCGTGGGGCTACGCCAACTGGGACGACGCCGCTGCCACCTACAAGGACACCGGCTACCCGGACTACACCGAGGAAGACTGGGACCACATCCAGCAGGTCGACAACACGACGGCCCTGCGTAAGGCCCCCGGCGGCGCCCACATCAAGACCACCGAGATCGTGGGCAACATGTTCTCGACCGTGGCCCTGGGCGGTCAGTTCCTCTTCAACGTCGGCCCGAAGTTCGACGGCTCCTACGACCCGTGGGACGCCTCGGTCCTGAAGGGCGTCGGCGACTGGAACCGCGCACACCCCGGAATTCTCAACAACTCGCGCCCGACTCACTACCCCATCGAGACCTGGGGTAAGACCATGGTCGATGACTCCCACATCTACCTGGGCATCGAGAAGTGGCCGGCCGACGGCACGGTGACGCTGCGCGGCGCCGGCGCCAACGACATCGCCTCGGTGAAGCTCGACGGCTCCGACGCGGCTCTGACCTACAAGGTCGAGGGCAACGACCTCGTCATCACCCTGCCCGCACAGCCCGACGAGATCCTCCCCGTCGTCACGGTCACCACGAACGGCACGCCCAACTACGTGCCCACCGGCCTGACCACCATCGGCGAGCAGGCGACCACGATCCCCGCTACCAGCCTCGAAAAGTTCAAGGCCCCCACCCCCAAGACCGGCGAGACCAGCTTCACGGCGTCCATCACCTCCGGCGACAAGGTCGCCTCGGGCGTGACCGTCTCCTTCGACACCGAAGGTTTCACGGACTCCTACGCGAAGTACAAGGTCACCGTCGCAGGCCAGACAATCAAGAACCTGACCGTCGCTGACCTGAAGGCGGGCGTCGGACCCTTCACGATCGGCCCGAACCAGACCGCTCGCGCCACCCTCGAGTACGACAACCCGGCGTACGTCCTGAAGGGCTTCGGCAAGAACACGACCGTCAAGTCGGTCACCGTGAAGGCGGAGAAGTTCTCGACTCCCGCGCTCTCCGTCGAGCCGTCGACCGTCGAGGCCGGCAAGACCGTCACCGTGAAGGGCACCGGCTTCGCGCCCGAGTCGACCGTGACTCTCACGCTGCACTCTGAGCCCGTCGAGGTCGGTACGGCCACCACGGACGAGACCGGTGCGTTCACCTCCGAGGTGACGGTCCCCGCCGCCACCGAGGCCGGAGACCACACGGTCGTCGCCGAGTCCACCTCGCCGGTCGTCTCCGCGACCGCACCGCTGACGGTCACCGCGCCTCCCGCACCTGCCGCGGACCCGAGCGCCGCTCCGAGCGCCCAGCCCTCCGCAGCCCCCTCCCCCGCCCCCGAACAGGGCGGCAAGGGCGGCCTGGCCCGCACCGGCACCAACGCGCTGCTCTTCGCGGCAGCCGCGCTGATCGCCGCGGGAGCAGGCACGGCGTTCATCCGCCGCTCGCGCCTGGCCAAGGCCTAAGCACCGCGTGGGCTTAACCACCACAGATTGGGGCTGGGCGTACCTGACGGTACGCCCCGCCCCCACTTACACTTAGGGGATGCGCTGCGACCACTTTGACGCCGGGACCTGCCGGTCCTGCTCCCTCCTCCCCCAGCCCTACGAGCGTCAGCTCGCCGGCAAGGTCGAGGCCGTCGCAGCCACCCTCTCCCCCGTCCCAGGAGCCGACGAAATCGCCTGGCTGGCCCCGGCCTCGTCCCCGGAGGAGGGATTTCGCACGAGCGCGAAGCTCGTCGTCGGAGGAACCCGCCGCCGCCCGACCCTGGGCATCCTCGGGCCCGACCGGCGCGGCGTCGACCTGCCCGGATGCCCCATCCAACACCCCGCCATCAACCGCGCGACGCCCGGCCTCAAGCGCTTCATCCGTTCCCTGAACCTGACGCCCTACGACGTTCCCACCAAGCGCGGGGAACTCAAGAACATCCTCATCACCGTGGGCGACGGCCAGCGGCTCATGATCCGCTTCGTTCTGCGCACGCGCGACCGCGTCTCCGACATCCGCTCGGCGCTGCCGCTGCTGCGCGACCTCGTGCCGACCGCCCACGTCGTCACCGCGAACATCCACCCCACGCACGAGGCGATCGTCGAGGGCCCCGACGAGATCATCCTGACGCGGGCACGCACGCTGCCGCTGTCCGTGGAGGGCCTCGAGCTGGGGCCACGCTCCTTCGCGCAGACCAACGCATCCGTCGCCTCCGCCCTCTACGAGCAGGCCGCGCTGTGGGCCTCGCGCCCCTTCGCCGACGGGCGACTTCCCGAGAGCCTGTGGGACCTGTACTGCGGCGTCGGCGGCTTCGCCCTCGCTGCCGCGCGCGCCGAATTCCCGCGCGTCACCGGCGTTGAGGTGTCGTCTGGGGCAATCTCGTCGGCGATCAGCGCCGCACGCCACGCAGGCCTGTCGCGGTCAGCTGCATCCTTTATCGCAGACGACGCGACCTCGTGGGCGCGCACCCAGTCGCCCGAGGACGTACCCGACGTCATCGTCGTGAACCCGCCGCGTCGAGGCATCGGCGCCGACCTGGCCGCCTACCTCAACGAGTGCGACGCGCCCCGCGTCATCTACTCCTCCTGCAACCCCGCGTCGCTCGCGAAGGACCTGGCGGCCATGCCCTCCCTGCGCCCCATCGAGGGCCGCATCTTCGACATGTTCCCGCACACGACCCACGCCGAGGTCGCCCTCCTCCTCGAGCGCGCGTAGGCCGGGCGGCACACCCCGGCCTCGCACTAGACCAGGTGCGACGCCAGCACGGCGAAGGCCCCTCGCATTCGGCCAAAGTCACTCTCATCTATCGCTCATCACCGGCGGTCACACATCCCGTATATCAGCCAATCACGCTGGTTCACTGCCCCGTGCCGTTACAATTGGACCTAACGTTAGGAGAAACATGACCGTCGAACTCATCACCGCCGCCACACCCGAAATCCACGAGGCCATGGGGCGCCTGATCCCCCAGCTGTCCCGCTCCGCCGCCCCCATGAGTGAGGCCGACGTGCAGCGCTTCCTCTCCCAGTCCGGCGTGCACCTCTTCGTGTTCCGCTCCGACGCAGCTGACGCCGAAGGCAACCACCCGATCCTCGGCATGCTGTCGCTGGCAACCTTCGAGATCCCCACGGGCGTGCGCGCGTGGGTCGAGGACGTCGTCGTCGACGAGGCCGCCCGCGGCCAGGGTGCCGGCCAGGCCCTCGTCGTCGCCGCGATTGAGCACGCCCAGAAGATCGGCGCGCGCACCGTCGACCTCACCTCGCGCCCCTCGCGCGAGGCCGCGAACCGCCTCTACCAGCGCGCCGGCTTCCAGCTGCGCGAGACCAACGTGTACCGCGTGACGCTCGAGAAGAAGTGAGCGCGCGGCGCTTGCACTGCTCACGGCCTTCGTGTCGTTTGCCGTGATTGCGTTGCTTGTTGCTGCTTGCGTCCCGAGCATTCATTATGTTGCCGCCCGCCCCCGCATGATGCGTGGGCGGGCGGCAACACAGCAAACGCCAACATATACACAGAGAGCAACATCAATCCCAGGGAAATGCGCCCCAAACTAAGGAATATCATCTAAACTATGCACAAATAGCTCTTTCCGTCAGCCCCCAGAACCACATGAGCAAAGGAGCTCAGATGCCAGAATGCGAAAAAATCAAATCAGTCAGCGATTTGATTCAGATCCTAAAAGACAAAAAAATTCGCTTCCGCAATAGTGAAGCATGGTATCGGGGCCAATCAGACGCAGAATGGGGTCTCGAACCTGGGATACATCGGGGAATTAACGGCGACAAAAATGAGTGCGATATTCTAATTCAATTTCAACAGCACGCGGCTGGTAAGGTAACACAGATTCAACTGGATAAGTGGGGATGGCTAACACTGGCACAACACCACACACTCCCAACTCGCCTTCTTGATTGGTCGACACAACCGTTAATTCCACTCTATTTCGCATGCCAAGACGCTTTATATCCGACCAAGATGGACGAAGAAACAACTCCAGATGGCGCCCTATTCATAATCGATCCAAAAGAGCTGAATCAAATTGCTAACCAGGAGTTACCACCAGGCGAACAAAGAACGGAATTCTACCCGCGGCTACTACAAGCATCCGACAAGACATTAGATTCATACTATCCGCACCAACAATCAGAACCACCCTATCGACAAATCCCGATCGCTGTTCGCGCACCAATGCTGTTTGAACGAATTGTTTTCCAGTCAGGAACATTTACCGTACATCCCAATCCAGCAGCAGCAGGTGCCGAAAACCTCAACTTAAACACAATTGCCGAAAAGCTTCTCATTCCTGGAGAATATAAGCAGGAGATTCTTGAGGAGCTTGGGCTTCTGGGAATTTCTGAGTTTGCAATCTACAGAGACTTGGACCGCGCAGCCAAACACATATCAGGAGACGCAAAATGACAATCAAAACCGATCGACTTGACGGATTTAAAGTGTCGGACTTCTATCGCCTTAAAGACGAGTTCAATCTCCACCCGGTGTACCAAAGAGACAATAACGTCTGGACAAATAGACAGAAAACTGTATTCATTGACTCAATCATCAACGGCTATTTAATTCCAAGTATATTCATAGAGTCAGTACCTCGTCCCGGCACCAAACGACGGGAACACTGGTCCGTCCTTGACGGCCAACAGCGCCTGACTGCGATTCTCGAATTTGCCGATGACAAGATTAAACTTTCAGATGACTTCATTTTCTTCGCCGACCGAAGCATAAAAATGAACGGAATGAAACTATCCGAGATACGTAACACGTACCCACTAATCGCAAGAAAGTTTGACACCTTTATTATCCCAACAATCGTTGTCGAAGCCGAAACGACCGACGAGATTGAAGAAATGTTCGAGCGACTCAACTCCTCAACAAGCCTAAACGCAGCAGAGGCGCGTAACGCCATTGGTGGCCCTATGCGAGATCTCAGTAACGAACTCGCTACACACGAATTTTTTGAACGTAAGTGCCCAATCAAGAACTTTAGATATAAGTATCGCGAGCTTGCAACAAAGTTTATTACTATCGAACTACAACTCAAACACAAAGGCACACTGCAAGATCTCAAGGCAGGCACGCTTAAAAAGGTTTTCAAGCAAAGCAAAGAAGGAAAAGAGCCATACACTGCTACCTATCTCTCAGAAGCAACACAAGCCGCACATTCGACACTCGATAAAATGACCGAATGTTTTGATGATGAAGATCGCCTTCTCGGCTCTATTGGCTCCTTGGTTGTCTACTATCTCTGTTTCCGCGAAGCTGATTACGATTACTCGCGAGACACCATTGAACGTTTTGAAATTCTCAGGACAGAACAACGACGAATCGACAAAGAAGACGTATTGACCACCGACACACCCGAGTCGGTCTATTTGCGTAAATACAATGAACGCGTACAGTCTTCAAACGATGGCATTCCTTTAACTCAACGATCTCTTATTCTTAAGGCATATCTCCTAAATCCTGACGGACCTTGGGCACGTGACCTTAATTTAGAGTAGGCGAACATGAACACCTATCTACATTCATAATCTTCTATCAAACATCACGTGTGATACACGTTCATTTCGAAATTTATATCAATGATGATCCATAGTTGACTCAAATGTTGAGACTTGCGATACCTTAATAAACAAGAGATCGTAGGCGATAATCTAAGTATTCCTGCACATCTTGCAGCAGTTCGTCAGCACTTTTCAGTGCCGAGGGAAGGGCCTCCGCCCACGCCCTTCCGGGATGCAATGTGTCCCACTGTGGTCTAGCGCCCTTCGCACGTCCGCGCCCGGGTGCATGATTTCCGAATCCATCAATGCGCGCATTCCACACCGGCTGGTGCCTACGAATCATCGCTGATTCTCCCAAGGCGATCCATACGTCCTCCATCACAAGCCAACGTGCAGAGAAGTCTTCGATATTCAGGTTTATCGCTGCCTCAATACTCTTCCTATGGTCTTTGAGACGCTTCGTCAGCGCTGTCGTCTGCGTTGCAAGCTCAATTCCTGGTCAAGTCCTGTGGAGTGGTGTAATCGTTTTGTGTCCTTCGGGGTGGGTTATGCGCTGAGTTGGAGTGTGGGTTCC
>NZ_JASONN010000257.1:0-284 GCF_030217285.1 Pauljensenia sp. UMB3104
GGCTGGGCGACCATCCACGCGAACGGGGCGAGGGACGTGCCTGCGCGGCTTGCGGCGCTCGGGGCGCTCGCGGGTATGGGGGAGGGTGCCGTCGCGGCCCAGGCTTCCAGCGCCCTCGACGCCGTCCTCCACATGCGGCGCGACGCAGCTGGCCGCCGATGGGTGTCCGAGGTCGGGGTCCTCACGCGCGCTCGCGGTCCACTCGAGTGCGCGGTCGCGCTCAGCGCCTCCGCCGATGGCTGCGTCACCACGCACGAGGCCTGGGCCTCCCTCGCCCGAAGGGT
>NZ_JASONN010000258.1:0-283 GCF_030217285.1 Pauljensenia sp. UMB3104
TGTGACGCTTGCGAAGGATCCGGCTAATGGTCCGATTCCGGATACTGCTACGTGTGAAGCTTCCAATGGTGCTACTTGTTCCTTTGATGGGGACGGCAATGTTGTTGTGAAGGTTCCTGGTGACGCGAAGGATAAGGACGAGATCACTGTCACGATCAAGGATGGTGATAAGACGTTTGATACGTCGAAGGTGACTGTCACTGATCCGGATACTGATGGTGATACTGTTCCTGATTCGTTGGATCAGTGCCCGTCTGTTGCTGGGCCGGCTTCTAATAATGGT
>NZ_JASONN010000259.1:0-283 GCF_030217285.1 Pauljensenia sp. UMB3104
GGGCGACGTGATTGCGCGCGGCGCGCCGTCGTCGGGCCGCTCGACGTGTGCCCTGGCCGTGTTCGAGCAGGCGGCCTCCCAGGGCCGCTCCGCGATGATTCTTGCTCCCGATCGCACGCGTGCCGATGTGCTGACCCCGCGCGCGCAGGCGCTTGGCCCGGACACGGTGCGTCCGGTGCGTACCCCCGCCTCTTTCGCCTATCAGGTGGTGGCCACCTGGCGCACCCAGCGCGACGTGCCGTTGGAGGGGGTCGAGCTGGTGACGGGCGCGGCGCAGGACCAG
>NZ_JASONN010000260.1:0-283 GCF_030217285.1 Pauljensenia sp. UMB3104
GCCCCCACGGGCACGGCGATGCATAACAGGTTCGAGTCCTGAATGCACTGCCGGATGTCGGTCGTCGCGTTAATCGCATCGGACAGTGTGACACCAGGCAGGTAGGTTGAGTTTTCATGAGAGTTGATGAAGTCGACGACACCCTCGTTCCTACCCCACATCGACACGGTGAGGCCGGCCTGGCTCAGGATGTGCGCGAAGGTTGTTCCCCATGCTCCGGTGCCCAGCACGCTGGCGTGGGTGAAGCGCTGTTCAGGTGCGCCTGCCCGTTCCTCGGAGCTGT
>NZ_JASONN010000261.1:0-282 GCF_030217285.1 Pauljensenia sp. UMB3104
TTCAACAAGCGTGATAGCGTCGGCTCCTCGATTTGCGCGCTCGCGTGCCAGGTCGCTGCTGGCACCGCTTGCCAGAACAACGCCGACTCGACGACCGGCTCGTGTGACGGGCTTGCCGAATATTCTGACTCCATCGGCCTTGGACAAGGCTTCGGCGACGCCTAGGTATTCGGGGTGTTTGAGGGGTTTTGTTGATTTGATGACTGCAGATGCACCCGGTGTGCGTAGCGTCGTATCGATGGGCAGGCCGAGGATTGCGCGGACGTGAAGCTCGAACTCAGA
>NZ_JASONN010000262.1:0-282 GCF_030217285.1 Pauljensenia sp. UMB3104
CCATCGAAGAGGACCGGGACTGAAGATATGGAAGGCTTCGCTCTTCGAGACGGTGTCTACGCCTCGTCGATGAGCGACGACGAGGCGCTCCTCCTGCGTCAGTTGGCGACGGAGGTTCTCGTCGTCTTGGATGATCCCGGTGAGTACGCCGCGACCTCGTCCATGGTGAACGCCGCCACCGAGACCGAACAGCGACGAGACGAACCCCACGAACGTACCCTGCGTATGCTGCTGCCCTCGATGAGTGAGGATGACGAAGACGCTGGCCGCCTGCGCGCCCTG
>NZ_JASONN010000263.1:0-281 GCF_030217285.1 Pauljensenia sp. UMB3104
GCCCAAACAGGCGGTCGTATTCGGGCTTGAGGATCTCCTTGACGATGGGCGTGTGCACCTTGTAGTCCTTCTGAAAGATGAAGCACGAGCCCCTGTACATTCCCCAGCTCGCCAGGTAGAAAGCGAGGTGCAGGCTCAAATAGTCATAGTCCGGGGAAGGGTCGGTCCGCGCATCTCGAAAGACGCGATAGCAATGCTCCCACGAGCGGGAGCGCCCATTCTCATTCGCGCGCGCATCGTCGTAGAAAGTCTGCGCAGCACTAATCAACTCATCGATGGCT
>NZ_JASONN010000264.1:0-281 GCF_030217285.1 Pauljensenia sp. UMB3104
GACTCGCCCTTCGCGACGCCGATAATCTCCCTGCCGAGGCCTTCGCGCAACGACACGAAACGCTCGAACAGCGCGGGAGGCTCAACCTTCTCCGCGACAGTCACGATGCCCCGGCCGTGCGCACACACCCACGCGCCAGCGCGATCCCAGCTGCCGGAGTGTCCGAGGGCGAGGACGACCGGGCCATCTTTGCTGGCCGCGGCCAAGGCCTCAAAACCCTCGAAGGAGACTCCCTCAAGCAACGGCGCGCCACGACGCGATCCGAGCATCAGCTGTTCGGC
>NZ_JASONN010000265.1:0-281 GCF_030217285.1 Pauljensenia sp. UMB3104
GACAGGAAAGAACTCACTGAGAGCTTCTCTATGTTCCTCAACGAGGCCGTCCGCCCACTCGCTGTCAGGGGCGACACCATCGCGAATTGCGTCGATCATCCTGCGTTCGATGTCGTGGAATCGCTCAGAGTTCTGACGCCATTCCGCAGTGCGCCACGCGGCTGTACGCCTGCGCGATTCACGCCAGTCATCGGTATCTCCGTAGCGTTCTTCGGCCTCGTTCTGGTGAGCCGCAAAGTCGGCGTCTCCCAGGATCTTCCCGACCTCTTCCAAGGTGAGCT
>NZ_JASONN010000266.1:0-281 GCF_030217285.1 Pauljensenia sp. UMB3104
TTTTCCCGTGTGTAATACGTTTTGAAATTGGCGGGGAAGTAGCTGGTTTTGTCGAGCATGGTGAGCAGCGGGAGCACGTCGAGCGGGCTGGAAACGATGGGCGTGCCGGTCAGGCACACGGTTTTTCTGGCTTTCCGTGCGAGTTGGAGCATGGTGCGGGTGCGTTTGGCTCGCATGTTTTTCGCCCGGTGGGCTTCGTCGTAAATGAGGAGGCTGGGCTGCCAGGCTGCTAGGAGGCGGGCGAGTGGTGTGCGGCTGGTGGCGAGCGTGTCACTGGTGAT
>NZ_JASONN010000026.1:0-26025 GCF_030217285.1 Pauljensenia sp. UMB3104
AAGGATCACACGGTGACCGCACCCATATCAAACGGGCCGACCACCACACGGTTACACCACTATGCGGGACACTACTGCTGAGTCATCCTCCTGCCGCTCTAGCTCGCGCCTGGCTGCTTCGAGGTTCTCGCGTACCGTCGTTGTGAGTGGATGCGCCTTGCCCAGTACGCGGATGCAGTCGTGGAGCGTCTGCTCAAACAGTTGGATGGCCTCGTCCGAGCAGCCGGCCCGCCGATATGCTCGAGCGAGGTTGTCGCGCGTACTGAGGGTATCAGGATGGTCCTCGCCCAGGACTCGGACGCTATCTTGGAGGGTTTTCTTGTACAGGGTGACGGCCTCGTTCAGGCGGTCTGCCCAGCGGTATGCACGTGCGAGGTCGTTGAGCGCGCTAAGGGTGCGGGGGTGGTCTTCTCCGAAGACATGAATACGGTGCTTAACGGCCTGTTCAAATAGAGTGATGGCCTCATCTGTACGGTTCGCCCACCGATATGCGTCTGCGAGGTCGTTACGAATACTGAGCGTTTGAGGGTTGTCGTCGCCGAGGATGTGGGTGCTATCTTGGAGGCTCTGTTCGAGCAGAGTGATGGCCTCGTTCAGAAGGCCCGCAGCCTGGTATGCGTGTGCGAGGTCGTTACGAATACTGAGCGTTTGAGGGTGGTCCTCGCCGAGGATGTGGGTGCTATCTTGGAGGCTCTGTTCGAGCAGAGTGATGGATTCGTCTGTACGGTCCAGCCACTGGTATTCACGTGCGAGGTTGCTGCGTGAAGTGAGGGTGTCGGGGTGGTCCTTACCCAGGACACGGGTGCGGTCGGTCAGGGTTTGTTCGTACAGGGTGATGGCCTCGTTCAGGCGGCCCGCCCGCCGGTATGCGTGTGCGAGGCTGTTACGTGAGGCGAGGGTGTCGGGGTGGTCCTTGCCCAGGACACGGATGCTGTCCTGGAGGTTCTGCGTGAACAGGGTGATGGCTTCGTTCAGGCGGCCCGCTGTCTGGTATGCGTGTGCGAGGTCGTTACGCGCAATAAGGGTGTGGGGATGGTCCTCACCAAGAATTAGGGTACGGTCTTTGACGGCCTGTTTGTGTAGGTCGATGGCCTCGTTCGGACGGCCCGCTGTCTGGTATGCGTGTGCTAGGTCGTTACGCGCAATAAGGGTGTGGGGATGGTCCTCACCCAGGCCGGTAATACTGCCTTGAAGGGTCTGTTCGTACAGGTTGATGGCCTCTTCTGTGCGGCCCACCGTCAGGAACGTATATGCAAGCTTGTTGCGCGAGGTGAGGGTGTCGCGGTGGTCTGGTCCCAGGAGGTCCCCGATGATGTCCACAGCCTTATTGAGGGTGAGTGCTTCGAACGGAAGCCCAAGGTCATGCGCATGTCTAAAAGCCTCGTTCAGTCGGTTTCTGACCTCTTTATAGGCAAATAGTGAGCCTGAATAGTCCTGCGTGGCGATGGCTCGGAGCTGCTCGATCAGATCGCGCGTCTCCCGCCGTCGTGACATGGTGTCATTCCTAGGTATCGCACTAATGTTCACCCGGCTTAGGAGGTCTGCAGCGGCCTGGGCTGCCTGCGTGCTCTCTGTCTCGGTCCAGGATTCACGCAGCACCTGTGCCTGGAGGCGGTGAAGCCTGGTCGTCGATTCGTCTGCTGATTGCTGTACGAGGGACCTGTGAATAAGCTCTGTGAGCGCATCATGGGCTTCCTCATCTGCGTCCCGCAGAGTGCTTTGAGATTCGTCGTCGTCCAGCTGCTCTATAGTGGGGTTAAGCCACCGCGTGGGTACGCCGGATTCCGCGAGCAACGTCAGTGCACCCAGCTGACGTCGAGCCGTCTCTTTCGTGCCGCCCTCCAGACTGTCGATGAAGTCTTCAACGGCCATCCACAGTGCCGTTGCAACGTCGTCCGTGTAGTCATCCCCGGGCACGGGGCAAATGGCGTGTTCCTTGCGGTGCGACTCCAGTCGCTTGAGATACCGGAGTAGTGACAGTTCTTTGTGACGTGCGGTCGCAGCTGCCTGGGTAATAGCGAGAGGCAAGTCGCCGAGGCGATCAGCTAATGCATCCGCGGTGTCATGATCGTCGGACTTGGTGACCGTAAGGAGGAGTTTGATCGACTTCTCGCGATCAAACACACCGACCTTGATGGTGTCCCATCCCTGATGTTCCCAACCTGTGTTGTTCGTAGTGGTTGCGATGACGCGCAAGCCATTGCCGCGCGGTACAAGTCCTCGAAGATCGTTGATATTCTCAACGTTATCGAAGACGATGAGCCTGTCGGAGGGATCCGCTGATTTCAAACGGTCGAAGAGCCGATGAATAATGGTCTTGGGAGTGGGCTGGTCACTCGTATCAATCTTCAGTTCTTTCTTCAATTCTTTGGCGAGTTCTACCAGATCGCTCGTGATGGATTCGGTCGAACTCGCGTTCACCCACGCGACGAGGCTCCAGTGTGCGTCCTCGCACTGTTGAGCCAAAGTTGACGCCAGCTGAGTCTTGCCGCAGCCACGCATGCCCACCAGAACGGTGCGTCGTCGCGTCGGGTTGGAGATGAGTGCGTTCAACCGTTCTTGCTCGCCTCGAGGGATAAAGCGGTCTTCGGTTACCACATCCGGTCGGCTACCGAAAACAACATGATCGAAGGTAGGGCTAGCGTTCTGCCTGGAAAGACCTTTCAGTAGCTGGTTATTCTCAATGTGAATATCGCGATCTTCACGCATGCCCAATTCGATGTGATCGAACCGCCTATCCAGGTGCTGTTCAAGACCGTCGATGCGTTCTGATAGGTCTGGGAAACAACGCAACAGGCTGGCTAGAGCTACGCGATTAAAGTTGGGCGACCAGGGTGCGAGGGTAAGGAACTCTTGCGATATTCGATCAAGGAGCGTTGTGTAGTGAGCTTGCATATTATTGCTGAAGCCGTCGGAATGTGGTGCAGCATGTCTTTTCAGTTCGGTGCCGAAGTTTTTTGGTTGCTGTACTGCTCGGATGAGGGCGTCGTCGTCCTCCGCCAGCTCTTTTATTGTGTCGCGCGCTGCCTCGGATAACTGCGCTACGGCTTCTTTAATCAGTTTCTTGCTCATGCCGTCTTGCTTGAGTGCGGCCTCAATGGATTTGATTTCCGATTTGACGGTACTGTTCAGTGATCGAATCATTTCTGCATTGGGATTGTCTAGAGCACCGTTTTTGATGTCGGCGAGCAGATTGAGAAACTCCTGGCCCCCATCGGCAATATCTGCGGCAAGGCCAAAACCAGCCGCCCTTGCCAGGGTCTTGACGATTGCAATCGACAGGTTAGTGACATTGCGATTTATGCTCATGGGCATAGTATACAGAGTTACTGAATGGTTGGTAGCGGCGCGTAAACTAGCTTGACAGTGAGGCTGGAAGCTTCTGCTTCCAGCCTCACACCAGGCCTGTCTGCCTGTTTGTCAGCGTGCGCTTGCTGTGTCCCAACGCTGGCCTCAGGGAAGGTTAGAGCGACAACCTTGCTCAGTCCTCGTGCACGTGTTCTTCCTGCGTGCGCTCCTCGACGATGTCCTCGCCCGCGACAAGCTTGCCGGACGCGCCAGCGCCCAGCTGCTCCATGGCGAGGCGACCCACCAACTGCTGATTCGTCGTCGTGCGCTGCGAACGGGCGCCGGACAGGAAGCTGAAGAACCAGTTCACCAGGGTACCGACCTGCGACTTGAAGCCAACGATGTAGAGCAGGTGCAGGAAACACCAGGCAACCCACGCGGTGAAGCCCGTCATCTTCGTGTTACCCATCTTCACGACCGCCTGGAAGCGCGCAATCGTCGCCATGGAACCCTTGTCGTGGTAGGAGAATTCCGTGGCCTTCGGCGTGCGGCCAGTCAGGCGCGCGGCGATCATGTCGGCCGCGAAGCGCGCGGACTGGATCGCGCCCTGTGCGACGCCGGGGACGCCCGGGAAGGCCATCATGTCGCCGAGTACGAAGATCTCGGGGTGCCCGGGCAAGGTCAGGTCCTTGTTGACGGTGACGCGCCCCGCCCGGTCCACCTCGGCGCCCGTGGCCTCGCCCAGCGCGCGGCCCAGCGGGCTCGCGGACACGCCCGCGGCCCACACCTTGCACACGGACTCGATCCGCTCCTCCTCGCCGGACTTATACTTCAGCGTGACGCCCTCGGCATCCACGTCGGTGACGAAGGCGTTCATCTTCATCTCAACGCCGAGCTTGGCCAGGGCTTCCTCTGTCTTCGCGCCGAGCTCCTCGCCGAACGGGGGGAGCGGGTGCTCGGCGCCGTCCACCAGGATGACGCGTGCCTTGGTCGGATCGATGTTACGGAACTCGCCTTTGAGGGTGTGAGAGGCGAGCTCGCGGATCTGGCCAGCCATCTCGACGCCGGTCGGGCCTGCGCCTACGACGACGAACGTCAGGAGCTTCTCGACCGCAGTCGGGTCAGTCTCAATCTCGGCCAGCTCAAACGCGCCAAAAATACGCGCGCGCAGCTCGAGGGCGTCGTCGATGGTCTTCATGCCCGGCGCGAAGACCGCAAAGTGGTCGTTGCCGAAGTAGGACTGGCCCGCGCCCGCCGCGACGATCAGTGTGTCGTATTCGGTCTGCTCGTACTTGTTGTGATTGCGCCACTTGACGGTGCGCGCCTCGACGTCGATCTCCTCGACGAGGGCCTGCAGGACGGTGACGTTCTTCTGGCCGCGCAGGATTTCGCGTGTGGTGGGGGCGATGTCGCCTTCGGAGAGGATGCCCGTGGCCACCTGGTAGAGCAGCGGCTGGAAGAGGTGATGCGACGTGCGGGCCAGGATGGTGATGTCGGCGTCGGCGTTCTTCAGTCGGCGAGCTGCCGTCAGGCCTGCGAAGCCGGAACCGATGATGACAATGCGGTGGCGGGACATAAGACTCTCCTTCAATTAAGCAAGGCTAATCTTACCTAAATATGGTGCGCGTGCATTGTGAGGTCAGGCGCACCTAAGCCGCCGTTCTTACGAGTCGAATAGGCGGGCCGCCGCGACCGGATCCGGCTTGCCCGTGGTCGTCGTCGGCAGCGAGTCCACGACCAGCACGCGACGAACCTTCTCCCAGGGTGCGAGGGTGTCGCTGAGGGCTTCGGAGAGTGCTTCGGTGCTCATCGACGAGGCCTGGGCGCGGCCCTCGGGAGAGGCGACGACAAGCGCCGCGACGATCTGCCCCCAGCGCTCATCCGGCAGCCCCACGACAAGTGCATCCGAGACAACGTCCAGCGAGCGTAGAGCCCGCTCAACCGTCGGGGGAGCGACGAGCTCTCCGGCTGTATTGATCATGCGGTGGGCGCGTCCCACCATGTGCAGCCAGCCGTCCTCGTCTTTCGTTGCAAGGTCTCCCGTATGCAGCCACTCCTCGCCGCTCACGACACCGGGGCCTCGCACCCAGATTTCGCCCAGCTCGCCGACCCCGGCTTCGCGCTCGTCGGTGGCCATGACGCGCAGGTCTACGTAGGGGAAGGGAACACCGAGCGATCCGGCGGGCGCGCCAGAATCTGGGGTGGCGACAGTTCCCGCGCCGGAGGTCTCGGTCATGCCCCACACGTGAATGGGGGATAGGCCGGCTGTACGCATCGCGTCCGCGAGGTCCGCCGTCATCGCATCGCCGCCGATGAGGGGACGCACCCACGACGACAGGTCGCCGCCGCCGCGCTCATGCTCATCGAGGATGGCGCGGACAATCGCGGGCACGGCGAACATCATGGTGATCCTGTAGCGCTCGATAGCATTGATGACGCCGCGAGCGTCGAAAGAACCTGGGAAGCCGAGCGTGACCAGCGTGCCGCCGTGCGTCCACACGTCCATCGAGGTCCCGTTGAAGCCGCCGATGTGGCTGGCGGGCGCGCACACGCCAACCACCGATGACGTCGGCGCATAGTCGAAACCCTCGCGGAAGTTCGTCGATCCCCACCACATGACCTCGTGGGTGAGTTCCACAGGGCGTGGAGTGCCCGTGGACCCCGAGGTAAACAAGATGGCGGCGAGCTCGGTTCCGCAGCGCGCGGGAGCGCGCCCGATGGGTGCAGTGCGATTCGCCCAGGCCGACAGATCCGCAAACGACGCGACCTGCGCGCCCGCGTCGGACAGTGCGGGAGCGTGAGCGCGGGAGGCCTCGTCAAGGAACACCCACGAGACGCCCACCTGCGCGCACATCGAAGCGAGCGCCGGAGAGGGCATGCGCGGCGACAGGGGAACCGTCACCGCTCGCAGCCACGAGGCCGCCACGTGGACGATGTAGTGCCACGGCGAGTTCGCCCCGATGACCGCGATGCGTGTCCCCTCGCCGATACCAGCCGAGTCGAAAGCGGCTGCGAGGCGAGCAACTGTTGCTGCTGCCTCGCCCACGCTCCACTCCTCGCCCGTCACGGCGTCGACCAAGGAGCGGCGGTCGGGGTGCCGACGTGCGGAGGCCAGGAGCGCCCGCGCGGGAGAATAATCCGGGGTCACGAGGCCGAGGCGGCCTTCGCGGCCATCGCCGCGTGACGCTCCGAGCGCTCCTTGAGGCGCGCCAGGACTGAACCGGCCTCCTGCAGCGTCGAACCCGAGTTGGCGATGTGACGCAGCTGCTCGGGGATCTCGAAGCCGCGGGCACGCATACCCTTGGCCCACAGCAGACCCGCACGGTAGGAGGAACGCACGAGGGGGCCGGCCATGACGCCCGCGAAGCCCATCTCCTCGGCCTCGGCGGCCATCTCGACAAACTCCTCGGGGTGGACCCAGCGGTCGATCGGGTGGTGCAGGGGAGAGGGACGCAGGTACTGCGTGAGCGTCAGCAGGTCGCAACCCGACTCGTGCAGATCGCGCATGGCAGCGCTGACCTCCTCGCGCGTCTCGCCCATACCCAGGATCAGGTTCGACTTCGTGACCATGCCGCCGTCGTGGGCGCGCTTGATCATCGCGAGCGAGCGATCGTAGTTGAAGGCGGGGCGGATCTTCTTGAAGATGCGTGGCACCGTCTCGAGGTTGTGCGCGAAGACCTGCGGGCCTGCCTCGATGACCATGTCGATCGACTCGGCCTGACCGCGGAAGTCATCCACGAGGAGCTCCACGCCAGTGCCCGGGTTGAGCTCGTGGATGAGGCGGCAGGTTTCGGCGTAGAGCCACGCTGCGCCGTCGGGCAGATCGTCTCGGGTCACGCCCGTGATCGTCACGTAGCGCAGGTCAAGGTCTCGCACGGACTCAGCGATGCGACGCGGCTCGTCCTTGTCGTACTCAGTTGGACGGCCCGTCGCGATATCGCAGAAGTCGCAGCGGCGCGTGCACAGCGCACCGCCGAGCAGGAACGTCGCCTCGCGGTCCTGCCAGCATTCGTAGATGTTGGGGCAGCCGGCCTCGGCACACACCGTGTGCAGGCCCTTGGCATGCGAAAGCGAGCGCATGTCCTGGTAGTTCTCGCCGGCCTTGGCGGTCGTGCGAATCCACTCGGGCTTCTTTTCGATAGGAGTTTGCGAGTTACGCACCTCGATGCGCAGGAGCTTGCGTCCTTCGGGATCGGGCAGGGTACTCATAGCGTTGACCTCGTCGTATAGGAAACGGAAGTGGGAGTGGTCGCCAGGCAGGGGGAGATGTGCTCCACCATGCGCGGGAGAAGTTCGGCGGCGGCGTCGGCCACCGTCGTGTGGACGCCCTCCCATGACAGGGAGGTCACGTCAGCGTCGGCGAGGCCGCACGGGATGATGCCTTCGAAAGCATGTGCAGGGTCGATGTCGACGTTGAGGGCGATGCCGTGCAGGGTCGCTCCGCGCGCGACCTTCAGACCAATCGCGCAGATCTTGCGGTCGCGGCGTCCCTCTTCGGTGAGCCACACGCCCGCGCGTCCCTCGACGCGGTGCACCGGCAGGTCCCAGACCTCGCGCACGGTGTCGATGACTGAGGCCTCGACGGCGCGGATCCACTGGACGAGATCGACGGGCTCGCGCAGCCGAACAACGGGGTAGACGACGACCTGTCCGGGGCCGTGCCACGTGGCCGATCCCGCGCGGTCCGTGCGGATGATGGGGATCGTCGTCGAGGGAATATCCTGCGGCTTCGTGTGACGACCGGCCGTCCACGTCGGGGTGAATTGAGAAACGATGAGCGTGTCCTCGCCGCCGGCGAGGACTTCCTCGTGCAGGGAGCGCTGAAGCGCATCAACCTGCGTGTAATCGACCAGCCCCTGGTCGAGGAGACTCAAAATCTGCACGTTGTGATCATAGTCGCGGGCAGGGTCCCTTGCTAGATGGGGGTCCGGTATGCTTGGCGCATGCAGTCTTCGTCTCATTTCAGCACCCCCGATATCCCGGTCGGTGCACCCGCCACCACCTGGACCGTCCGCGACGTCATGGCCCTCATGGAATCCTGGTATCCGGCGGCGACGGCCCAGTCGTGGGATCGCGTCGGGCTCATCGTCGGAGACCCGGACGCGCCCGTGCGTTCGATCCTCCTGGCCCTCGATCCCACCGCTGCCATCACCGACCAGGCCGTGGCTGGTCCAAGCGGCGATGGGAACTCCTACGACATGGTGATCACCCACCACCCGTTGCTCCTGCGCGGCGCCTCCTTCCTGCCTGTGACCGACCCGAAGGGCGCTGTCGTCACGGCTCTCATCCGCTCTGGTATCGCCCTATTCAATGCGCATACCAACGCGGACGTCGCCTGTGATGGTGTCGCGACGGCGCTCGCCGATCTCATCGGTCTGCGCGATACCGTTCCGTTGGAGTCATGTGGCACTGACGTTGAGGGACGCGAGATCGGCCTGGGACGCGTCGGCGTTGTCGACGAGACCACGCTCGGCGCCTTCGCCGACCATGTCGCATCCGTGCTGCCCGCAGGTCCCTCCGGCCTGTTCGTCGGTGGAGACGAGGCAGCTCCGGTGCGTCGCGTCGCCGTGCTGGGCGGTGCAGGCGATAGCGCGCTTGAGAGCGCCCGGGCTGCTGGAGTAGACGTCTACCTCACGGCGGATCTTCGTCACCACCCGGCATCAGAGCACTTGGAGGGCGGTGCCCCCGCGTTGCTGTGCGGATCGCACTGGGCGACGGAGTCACCGTGGCTGCCCGTCCTCGCACGCAAGCTTCGCGAGGCCGCCAGCGCCGCCGATGTGGAACTTCGCGTGGAAGTCTCTACGATTGTCACCGAGCCATGGACCAGTCACCGAGTCACCCAGGGAGAACTAGCGTGAAAGCATCGCACACCGACCAGCTCGAGCTCCTCGAGCTCCAGAAGCTCGACCAGAAGGAGTCGGCGCTGCGCCACAAGCGCGATTCTCACCCCGCGCACGCGACGGTTCGCGAGTTCGCCGGTCGCGTCGCCGACCTCCAGCGGGCCGCCATCAGCCAGAACGCGGTCATCGCGGACACCACCCGCGAGGTGACGCGCATCGAAGAGGAGATCGCGAAAGTCTCTGAGCGCCGCAAGCGCCAGCAGGCACGTATCGACAACAACCAAGTGCCCCTGCGCGATATCTCGCTGATGGAGCATGAGATCGCTCAAATGGATCGTCGCCTCGCCAAACTCGAGGATGATCAGGTGGAGGCCGAGGAACGTGTCGAGGCCGCACGGGCCGCACAGGACAAGATGAAGGCCGAGGCTCAGGCCATTGCCGCCGACATCGAGGCGCTGAAGGCTCAGTTTGAGGCCGATGTCGCCGATGCAGACGACGAACTGCGCCGCGTCATCGCCGCCCGACGCGAGCTTGTCGGCCGCCTGCCCGCGGACCTCGTCGAGGAATACGAGGATGCGCGCCGACGCAACGGTGCTCTCGCGGTTATCGAGGTGCGAGACGGCTACGGCATTGGCGTCGCCGCTGACCTGAGCCCGATGGAACTCGAGCGTATCCGCCTCACGCCCGACGATGAGCTCTACCTGACCGAAGACACCTCGCAGATCGTCGTACGGACCGCTGCGAACACGCCGCGCTGAGGCCTAGGCGCGAACCGCGTAGACGTCCGCCAGATAAAAGCCCTGCCTGCTCTTCGTGACCGTCACCCGAACCTGGGTGGCGGTCACGGGCGTCTCCAGGGTGATGACGCGTCGGTAGCCCACGCAGTGCACGCGAGCGATCTCTCGGTCTTCCTCGCCATTCATCGACGAGGTGACGACGGCCTCGTCGATGCGCTGCCCCTGGGCGATGTCCTCCTCAAGGACGATGGCGCTAACGCTACGCGGTGCGTCGAAGCACAGCGTGACGTCGTTGTTGTTGTCCTCGCGGGAGGCGTCGATGCGGCGCGAGCGGAAGTCGGCGATCTTGTCGCCGAGGCGCGCGAGGACCTCGACGTCGGCGTCTGCGAGGAGGCCGTCGCGGTTCGGGGGAACGTTCAACAAGAATGTTGCGTTGCCGCCGACCGAGCCCTTCCAGATCGAGAACAGTTCGTCGACGCTGCGCACCTGGGAGTCTTCGGCGTCGTGGTGGAACCAACCCTTGCGCGTCGAGGTGTTGACCTCGGCGGGGTACCAGGCGAGGGGGCCGCAGTAGTCAGCCAAGGCCTCGCGCGAGCCAAGGTCTTCGTCGCCGGAGGCCACCTGACGGGAGAACTCGCCGTCGTCGGCCTTCTGAGACTTCTCAGCGGTGCGCTCGGCCTCGCGCAGGGATGCGGGCACAACGGACCATTCGTTGGCTCGTACCGAGCCTGCCTCGTTGCCGCACCAGCGCACGTCCGGGCCGCACACGGAGATCACGGCCTCGGGCGCCAAAGCACGGACCGTATCGTAGATGCGTTGCCAGTCGTAGACCTGGACCTTGCCGTTGGGGCCTTCCCCGCACGCGCCGTCGAGCCAGACGGAAAACACCGGGCCGTAGTGGGTGAGCAGCTCGATGAGCTGGTTGATGTAGAAGTCGTTGTACGCCTCGCCCTGGCCGTACGTCGGCTCGGTCATGTCCCAGGGGGAGAGGTAGATCCCGAACTTGAGGCCGTGGCGCGCAGCCGCGTCCGACACCTCGCGCACGAGGTCCCCGCGCCCGCCCTTCCACGGCGAGGATGCGACCGAGTGCTTCGTGTAGGCCGAGGGCCACAGGCAGAAGCCGTCATGGTGCTTGCACGTCAGAATCACGCCGGTCATCCCGGCGCTCACGAGGGCGCGCATCCACTGATCGACGTCGACGTTTTCCGGGTTGAACAGGGCTGGATCCTCATGGCCCTCGCCCCATTCGCGGTCCGTCATCGTGTTCATGCCGAAGTGGATGAAGGCGTACATCTCCATCTTCTGCCACTGGAGCTGACGGTGGGTGGGCCGAATATTGGCCAGGTAGTCCTCGTTGATCATGCCTATGGTTTCCGCTTGATGGCCGACTTATCGGCCGGTCCTGCACCCTGCAGGTTCCGGAAAAAGAATAGCCTACCGCTCAGTGCGTGACCAACGTTACTGTGCGTGTCGATCCGCCCTTCTTGGTCGACTTTTCGGGGCCGTACTCAACGTCCGTCACGCGGTGTTCGTTCCCCTTCGCATCACTCAGTGACAGGGAGTATGCGGCCTCTTCAAGGGCCTTCTCGGCCTCCTTCGTTTCCTCGGCGCCGTAGCCACCCATCCCAAGGAGAAGGCCCGTGACCGCGCCGCGCCACCGCTTCGCGTCGTGCGAGATCACAGAGCGCTTGCCGTTTGCTTCGCGCTCGACGCGCAGTTCCCAGACACGTGCCCACGGGGCCTTACATGCTGCGCGATAGGGGCCACTTCGTCCGTCGATAATGATGCGCTGGGCGGCCTCGGGGGCCAGAGCCTCGTCAAGACGCGGCGCCCACCAGGTCGAGAGTACTCCCAGCTCGGGCAGCGACACGCCCATCGCGAGGCGGTGGTCGGGAATGACATCAGTGGGGGAGAGGACCCCGAAGAGACCCGAGAAAATCGAGATGTGGGACGCGCCGTCGCTTGCCCACGCTCCGGGTGCACTCTGCTCGATCGCCTCGTAGAGCACGCCGGTAAAAAGCGACGAGGCCGGGGCACAGGGAGCGGACATGAGCGCGGTGTTAACGGACAGATCGATGCGTGCTCCGACCTTGAGGACGGCAGCCGCTTCGGGACCGTCCCTGAGAGCAGTGAGAGTCTCGCACACGATGCGGCGGCTTGTTGCAAGGCTGGGGCGGGACAGCGCGTTGACATCGAGAGACGGGCTTTGCGCGGGCGCGTTCTTTCCCTCCGACGGGGGCAACCAGATCAGCATGGTGACCACCCTATCGCGGGGGCACGGCCATGCGCGCTATGATCGATGCGGATCTGTCGGCTGGGCGGCCGCGCGCGGAAACGCTCGAGGAACGTCCGGGCTCCACAGGGCAAGGTGATGGCTAACAGCCACCCGGGGTAACCCGCGGGACAGTGCCACAGAAAACAAACCACCGGCGCACACGCGTCGGTAAGGGTGAAAAGGTGAGGTAAGAGCTCACCAGCGGCGCGGGCGACCGCGTCGGCTAGGTAAACCCCACCCGGAGCAAGACCGAGCAGCAGGCAGGGCGGCCCGTCCAATGCCTGCGGGTAGGTTGCTGGAGGCCGTCGGTAACGACGGTCCTAGATAGATGGTCGCCACCGCACGACCGGCAACGGCGTGCGTGACAGAACCCGGCGTATAGGCCGACAGATGCCAGAAGGACCCCGACTCGCGTCGGGGTCCTTCTGCGTGTACGCGCTATATGCTCAGGCGCCGTGCTTCGCCGCGTAGTAAGCGGCGCCGACGATGCCAGCCGTGTTCAGGAGCTTCGCGGGAATCATCGGGGTCTTCAGATCCAGGAGAGGCATGAACTTCTCGTGGTTTTCAGACACGCCGCCGCCGACGACGAAGAGGTCGGGGTTGAGCAGGAACTCGACGTGGCTGTAGTAGCGCTGGAGGCGCTGTGCCCACTGCTCCCAGTTCAGGCCCTGGAGGGTCTTCTGGCCCGAGGACGCGTTCTTCTCCGCGTCGGTTCCGTCGATCTCGAGGTGGCCGAGCTCGGTGTTGGTCAGGAGGGTGCCGTTGACGATGATGGCGGAGCCGATGCCGGTTCCCTGAGTGGTGAAGACGATGACTCCATCGCGGCCCTTAGCGGCGCCGTAGGCGACCTCGGCGATACCGGCGGCATCCGCGTCATTGAGTGCGACGACTGCGCGGCCGAGATAACGCTCCATGAGCTCGTCGACATCAACGTTCACCCAGGACTGGTCGAGGTTCGCCATGTAGGGGATCACGCCGTTAAAAACGGGGGCAGGGAAGGTGACGCCGATCGGCACGCCGACCTTCACGTCGAGTTGGTTGATGACCTCGCGGCACACTGCGGCAACAGCGTCGGGTGTTGCGGGATCTGGGGTAGGAATACGAATCTGCTCGCCGATGTATTCACCGGTTTCCAGATCGACGAGCGCACCTTTGACGCCCGATCCGCCGATATCGATGCCGCATGCGACCTGAGCCATGACCCCTCCTCGGGTAATGAAATCCTGTTGTCAACGGGCCCCTGAAGCCCGTCGTACGTGAATTGTAAGGGATACCACGAGTAATAGCGAAGCCCGCTTCAGACTGTGAGAGTCAGAAGCGGGCCTCGGCCAACGTGTGTCAGGGAAGGGTAAGGACTTCGGCTCCATCCTCGGTGACAACGATCGTGTGCTCGAACTGGGCCGTGCGGGAGCGGTCAGCGGTGACGATCGTCCAGTCGTCATCCCACTGCTCCCATTCGACGGTGCCGAGGGTCAGCATCGGTTCGATGGTGAAGACCATGCCCGGCTCCATGACGGTGTTGTATGCAGGAGCAGCATCGTAGTGGGGGACGATGAGGCCGGAGTGGAATGCTTCGCCGACGCCGTGCCCCGTGTAGTCACGGACCACGCCGTAGTCGAAGCGCTTCGCGTAGGCTTCTATGACGCGGCCAATCACGTTGATTTCGCGGCCCGGGCCGACGGCCTTGATGCCACGCATCATGGCGTTCTTCGTGCGTTCGATCAGCAGGTGGGACTCCTCGTCGACTGTACCGACTTCGAACATCGCGCACGTGTCGCCGTGGACGCCGTCTTTGTAGGCGGTGATGTCGATGTTGATGATGTCGCCGTCCTCGAGTGGACGATCGTCGGGGATGCCGTGGCAGATGACCTCGTTGATCGAGGTGCAGATGGACTTGGGGAAGCCCATGTATCCCAGGCACGACGGGTAGGCGTCGTGGGCGATCAAGAATTCGTGGCCGATGCGGTCGAGTTCCTCCGTGGTAACGCCCGGTGCGATGGCGGCGCCGACGGCTTCGATCGCGCCCGCAGCGATGCGACCGGCCTCGCGGATCTTTGCGATGGTCTCGGGGCTCTTGATATCCGAGGCCGTGACGCGCTCGGGTCCGTCGTGGAACATGTACTCGGGCCGCTCGATGTGCTCGGGTACGGCACGCATGGGCGAGACGTGGCCTGGCTTCAGCGTGCCGAGGGGCGCACGACGAGCGAGTGCAGATGCTTCCATGGGGTGTTCCTCCTACGAACGGGTGGCGTCAGTCGTTCTTGTAGTTGTCGGGGCCGGGGAAAGAGCGCTCGCGCACGGCTTCCACGTAGTCGGACGCGGCCTCGCGCAGGGCTTGGCCGAGCTGGCCGAACTGACGGACAAACGAGGGCGTCCAGTCGGAGTAGCCGGCCATGTCGGACCACACGAGCACCTGACCGTCCGTGTTCGGGCCTGCGCCGATGCCGATCGTCGGGATAGCGAGGCTGGCGGTCAGCTCGGTCGCGATTCCCGCCGGCACCATTTCGAAGACGACCGCAAAGGCCCCTGCCTTTTCGACGGCCTCGGCGTCGCGGCGAAGCGCATCGGCGCCAGCTCCACGCCCTTGCATGCGCGGTCCGCCCAGCGTGTTTTCAGACTGGGGTGTGTAACCGAGGTGTGCGCAGACCGGGATGCCGGCCGTGACGAGGGCCTCGATGATGTGTGCGCGGCTTTCACCGCCCTCGAGCTTGACGGCATGTGCCCCTGCCTTCATCAGACGCGTGGCGGAGGCGAAGGCATGCTCGGGAGAGTCCTCGTAGGTGCCAAAGGGAAGGTCTGCAACGATCATCGCGCGCGAGGTCGAACGGGCGACGGCTGCGGTAGCGCGCTCCATGTCCTCCAGGGTGACGGGCAGCGTCGAGCTGTGGCCGAGAATCACATTGCCGAGCGAATCGCCGACGAGGAGCATGTCGACGCCCGCTGCCTCGAGGATCGGGGCGGTGAGTGCATCGTAGGCGGTGAGCATCGTCAGGGGGATGCCCTCGGCTTTGGCGCGCGCGATGTGTTGGATCCGCACGCGCCGTGCGGAAAAGAGGGTCGGCGTCTGCGACGAGGCCGTGGCCCCTTCCCCCGGTTGCGTTATGTGAGACACGGGATTCCTTCAGTTGCTGATGGAGCGCGAGAGCGCATTCACGTCTTACAGGGTAGCGCGCCCATGGATCCGGTGAGCTGTGAGGATAGGCGAACGGGTAGGATGGTGGGCAGTGCGCGTGATGCGCGCAGTAATGACCCCAGATGGAAAGAAGAAGGAAGCAGGACATGGCTGGCAATGCCCCTGACCTTGATCCTCTTGATGAGGCAGCCGTCAACGCCGTTCGCGAGGCAGGCCTCGCCGATATCGCAGCTGCGGATTCGCTGGACGCCCTGAAGGCCGTTCGAGCCGCGATTCTCGGAGATCAGGCCCCGCTCGTAACCGCGAATCGTACGATCGGTAAGTTGGAGCCCGCGCAGCGCGGACTCGCCGGAAAGAACCTCGGACAGGCGCGCAAGGCCCTCACCGAGGCCCTTGAGGAGCGCAAGGCTATCCTTGCTGCCGAGCACGAGGCCCGCATGCTGGTCGAGGAGTCGGTCGACGTGACGCTGCCGACCGCGCGTCGTACGGCGGGTGCGCGTCACCCCCTGGAGACCCTCATGGAAGAGGTTGCGGACTTCTTCGTGGCGATGGGCTGGGATATCGCCGAAGGCCCGGAGATTGAGCACGAGTGGTTCAATTTTGACTCGCTCAACTTCGACATCGATCACCCCGCGCGCCAGATGCAGGACACGCTCTACATCGACGGCCGTAGCGTCGGCGCCGAGACCGAGGACGGCGCTCACCTGGTGATGCGCACGCACACCTCCCCGGTCCAGTCCCACGCAATGCTGTCTCGAGGTGTTCCGCTCTACGTGGCGTGCCCCGGTAAGGTGTTCCGCTCCGATGCACTCGATGCGACCCACACTCCGGTGTTCCACCAGGTTGAGGGCCTCGCCGTCGACAAGGGGTTGACTATGGCTCACCTGAAGGGTGTTCTCGACCACTTCGCGAAGGCGATGTTTGGTCCCGAGGCGAAGACACGTCTGCGTCCCTCGTACTTCCCGTTCACCGAACCCAGTGCGGAAATGGACCTGTGGTTCCCCCAGAAGAAGGGGGGCCCCGGTTGGATCGAGTGGGGTGGTTGCGGCATGGTCAACCCGAACGTGCTGCGCGCGAACGGTATTGATCCCGAGGTCTATTCGGGCTTCGCGTTCGGCATGGGCATCGAGCGCACGCTGATGCTGCGCCACGGCATTGCCGACATGCATGACATCGTTGAGGGAGACGTTCGCTTCTCCCAGCAGTTCGGAGTGAATGGAAGGGGTAACTGACATGCCTATGGTCCCGCTGAGCTGGCTGGCCGATCACGTCGACGTTGTCGAAGGAACGGACGCCGCCGCCCTCGCTGCCGCCCTTGTGAAGGTTGGCCTGGAAGAGGAAGAAATTCATCCCGCACGCGTGACCGGACCGCTCGTCGTCGGTCGCGTCCTGACCCGCGTGGAGGAGACCGCCTCCAACGGTAAGGTCGTCAACTACTGCCGCGTGGATGTCGGTCCGTACAATGACGCCCCCGGTACTGGCAAGGAACCGTCGGAGCTGCCCAGCCGCGGCATTATCTGCGGCGCTCACAACTTCGACGTCGACGACCTCGTCGTCGTCTCCCTTCCCGGCGCGATTCTGCCCGGTGATTTCCAGATCGCAGCGCGTAAGACCTACGGCCACATCTCGGATGGCATGATTTGCTCCGCTCGTGAGCTTGGCCTGGGTGAAGACCACTCTGGCATCATCGTGCTGCCGAGGTATTTCCCGGACCGTGAGATTCCCGAGGTCGGCACGGATATCGTGTCGTGGCTGGGGCTGGGTGAAGAGGTCCTGGAGATTAACGTGACCCCGGACCGTGGTTACTGCTTCTCGATGCGCGGCATTGCCCGCGAGTACTCGCACTCGACGGGTGCCTCGTTCCGCGATCCGGGTCTGCCTGGCGTGATCGCGGCCGAGCCGCCGGCTGCGAACTCCGATGGCTTCCCGGTTGTCTTCTCCGATGACGCCCCGATCCGCGGACGCGTCGGCGTGGACCGCTTCGTTGCGCGCATCGTTCGTGGCACCAACCCCAACGCTCCGACGCCCCGCTGGATGGTCGAACGCCTTGAAGCTGCGGGCATGCGTTCGCTGTCCTTGGCTGTCGACATCACGAACTACGTCATGCTGGACCTTGGCCAGCCGATGCATGCCTACGACCTGGGTGACCTCGCTGCCCCGATCGTCGTGCGCCGTGCTCGCGTCGGCGAAACGCTGGTGACCCTGGATGAGGAAAAGCGCGAGCTCGACCCGCAGGATCTGCTGATCACCGACTCGCCGGAGGGTGAGGGCTCGCGCATTATTGGTATCGCAGGTGTCATGGGTGGCGCCTACTCCGAGGTCAGCGAGAACACGACAGACATCCTGTTCGAAGCCGCGCACTTTGACGCCGTGTCTGTCGCGCGTAGCTCCCGTCGTCACAAGCTGCACTCCGAGGCCGCAAAGCGGTTCGAGCGCGGCACCGATCCGGCGCTGCCCGCTGTCGCTGCGCAGCGCGCCGTTGAGCTGCTGGTCCAGTATGGCGGTGGCACAGTCGATGAGGGCGTGACGGATATCGATCAGCGCGGCGAGGCCGTCGTCATCGCGCTGCCCGTCGGTGAGGTTGAGCGCCTGACCGGTGTGGCGCACAGCCCGGAGCGTATCGCTGAGCTGCTGCGCACGGTGGGCTGCGTCGTTGAGGGACCGGAAGACGGCGTGTTCACCGTGACCGCCCCTTCGTGGCGTCCCGACCTGACTCTGCCGGCCGACCTTGTCGAGGAAGTCGCACGCCTTGACGGCTACGACAACATCCCCGTGATCATGCCGACGGCACCCGCTGGCCACGGTCTGACGACCGCGCAGGAGGCGCGTCGACTGGCTGCTTCAACGCTGGCCGATGGGGGACTGGTCGAGGTTGAGTCCTACCCGTTCGTGTCCGATACGTGGGATCGTCAGGGCATTCCCGAGGATGATCCCCGCCGCGAGGCTCTGCGCCTGCGTAACCCCATGGCGGATGATTCGCCGTGGCTGCGTACCACGGTCCTCGACACACTCCTCGATGTCGCCGGTCGCAACGTGTCGCGCTCCAATGCGGACGTCGCGATCTTCGAAGTCGCCAAGGTCGCTCGTCCCGCCGGCACCGTTCCGGCTGACCTACCCAGTGCCGATGAGCGCCCCTCCGACGAGGTGCTCGCGGCGCTCGAGGCGGGTATTCCGGCTCAGCCGTGGCACATCGGTGGCGTCTTGACGGGTTCGGCCGTTCCGGCTGGCGTCCTGGCGAACGCCCGTGCCTTTGATTGGGCGGACGCCCTGGAGTACGTGCGTTGTGTGGCCTCCGCTCTCGGCGTACGCGTCGAGGTCACCCGCGCCTGGATGGACCGGGTGCCCGCGCACAAGGGTGCTCCGATGCCCGCTCCGGCAACGGATCCGGCCGCGGTTGCCCCGTTCCACCCCGGACGTGTTGCGCGCGTCTTCGTGCGTGCGGGCCGCGACCTCGTAGACGTCGCTCTTGCGGGCGAACTGTCGCCTGCCGCGTGCCGAGCGTTCGGCCTTCCCGCGCGTTCGTGCGCCTTTGAGATCGATATGGACGCTCTCATCTCCCAGATGAGTGATCAGCCTATCCAGGTCAAGGGCGTCTCGACCTTCCCGCTTGCCAAGGAAGACATCGCTCTCGTCGTGCCGTCGGATATCCCCGCCTCACGCGTTGAGCAGATCGTGCGCCAGGGCGCCGGTCAGCTTGCAGAGTCCGTGACCCTCTTCGATATCTACGAAGGCGACCAGGTCCCCGAGGGCTATCGTTCGCTCGCGTTTGCGCTGCGTCTGCGCGCAGCCGATCACACGCTGACCGCGAAGGAATCGTCGAAGGTTCGTGAGCAGGTCGTCGCGAAGGCTGCCAAGGTATTGGGCGCGTCCCTGCGCGCCTAGTCAACTCTGGCGCTCGACCGGTCGATTCGGTGGTGTGGCACCCCACTCATTTGGGGCGTTGTGCCCACCGATTCGACCGGTCTTCGCTTTACCATGGGTACATGCACATCCTTGTTACTGCAGCATCAAAGCACGGGGCGACGGACGAAGTCGCCGACGCCATTGCGAAGCGTTTGGAGGCAGCGGATTTTACCGTTGATCGTCTTGCACCCGCTGATGTGACCACGGTCGATCCTTACGATGCGGTGGTCGTCGGCTCTGCCGTCTACATCCTTCAATGGATGCCCGAGGCACACGAATTTATGGAGCGCTTTAAGGATCAGCTGCGTGACAAGCAGGTCTGGGCTTTCTCTGTCGGTATGAACGGCGTGCCCAAGCATTCTGAGCAGGACGCTAACCGTGTTGGGCCGCTGCTCACTCACGTCAATTGTCGTGAGCTGCGTACGTTCCCTGGTCGCTACAAGCCGGCGCTGCTGTCGCTGCGTGAACGTTCGATCGCGCGCCTGGCTGGTGTCGTCGAGGGTGATTTCCGCGATTGGGACGCTATCGAAGCGTGGGCCGATGAGATTGCCGCCCAGCTGCGTGCCTGAGAGTTTTGACGGCAAGCGGGTGAGGGACTTCCCTCACCCGCTTGCTTATTTATATGCATGAAGGTGTATAATCATGCATATGAGTGCAACACCTGCGTTTCCGAGCACGAAGAGTGCACGGCACGAGATGATCCGAGATCTTCTGGCCGCCGAGTCCATCGGTAGCCAGGAGGGCCTGCGCGCCCGCTTGGCGGAGCGCGGGATTGACGTCACCCAGACGACCCTGTCCCGCGACCTGATGGACCTGCGCGCCACGAAGATTCGCGACGCGTCTGGCACTCTCATCTACACGGTGCCCGATCACGATGGTGGTCTGACGCACGACGCTGAAGCGGCCAACGTTCGCCTCGCGCGCTGGTGTCAGCTTCTCCTTGTCACCTCCGTGAAGGTGGGGAACCAGCTGGTCCTGCGGACGCAGGTCGGAGCGGCCAATCTGCTCGCCTCATCTATCGATGCTGTCAGGCGTGATGAGATCGCAGGAACGATCGCTGGCGACGATACGATCCTCGTCATCTGCCGCAGCGAAGAAGGAGCCGCTGAGGTGGAACGCTCACTGCTGGCCCTCGCAGAACCCGGCGCTCTCCCCGAAAACTAGCCCCTGCCTCGTACCGTCGAGCGGTTTGGGCGCAACGAATCCACCAATTGGAAGGAACCCACATGTCGAGCAATGATCGCGTCGTCCTGGCGTATTCAGGTGGCCTGGACACCTCTGTCGCTATCGGATGGATCGGGGAACAGACGGGCCGAGAGGTCGTCGCTGTTGCCGTTGATGTCGGCCAGGGCGGTGAGGACCTGGAGGTCATTCGCCAGCGAGCACTCGATTGTGGAGCCGTCGAAGCGTACGTTGCGGATGCGCGCGATGAGTTCGCTACCGAATACTGCATGCCCGCTTTGAAGGCAAACGCGCTCTACGAAGGCAAGTACCCCCTCGTGTCGGCGCTGTCGCGTCCCGTTATCACCAAGCACTTGGTGAAGGCC
Source organism: Pauljensenia sp. UMB3104 (assembly GCF_030217285.1). Lineage (NCBI taxonomy): Bacteria > Bacillati > Actinomycetota > Actinomycetes > Actinomycetales > Actinomycetaceae > Pauljensenia > Pauljensenia sp. UMB3104. Next base: position 20,724 of record NZ_JASONN010000026.1, read on the forward strand.
GCGCGCGAATTTGGCGCGACGACGGTCGCTCACGGCTGCACGGGTAAGGGCAACGACCAGGTCCGCTTCGAGGTCTCGATTACCTCGATGGCGCCCGACATGGACTGCATTTCCCCGGTGCGTGACCTCGCGCTCACGCGTGACGTCGCGATTGAGTACGCCGAGAAGCACAATCTACCGATTGAGACGACGAAGCACAACCCGTTCTCTATCGATCAGAACGTGTGGGGTCGTGCCATCGAAACGGGCTTCCTGGAAGACCTGTGGAATGCGCCGACGAAGGACGTCTACAACTACACTGATGATCCGACCTACCCGCCGCTGCCCGACGAGGTCGTCATCACGTTCGACAAGGGGATTCCTGTCGCCATTGACGGCCGACCGGTCACGCCGCTCGAGGCCATCCAGGAGATGAACCGCCGCGCTGGCGCTCAGGGTATCGGCCGTATCGACATGGTTGAGGATCGTCTGGTCGGTATCAAGTCCCGTGAGATTTACGAGGCTCCCGGTGCCGTCGCGCTCATCGAGGCGCACCAGGCGCTGGAGGCGGTCACGCTGGAGCGGATGCAGCGTCGCTACAAGCGTCAGCTGGAGCAGACCTGGGGTGAGCTCGTGTATGAGGCACAGTGGTACTCGCCGCTGAAGAAGTCGATGGACGCGTTTATTGAGCACACGCAGCAGTACGTCTCTGGTGATATCCGCATGGTGCTCCACGGTGGTCGCGCGACCGTGAATGGACGCCGTTCCGAGTCCTCTCTCTACGATTTCAACCTGGCGACCTACGAGACCGGCGATACCTTCGATCAGTCCTCCTCGCGCGGTTTCATTGATATCTACGGCCTTCAGTCTAAGCTCGCTGCGGCTCGCGACGTGCGCTTTGGCGTGAACATGGGTTACTGAGCACTTGGTTGAGGGCGTTCTCACAGAGAATGTCTCAGTTGGGTTTCAAGAGGCGGGAGCGGCGAGAAGGCTGCTCCCGCCTCGCTTAGTGTTTCGTGTATGACGTATGAGGCGAGCACTGTGAGCGATGCCGTGGGGAGCGACGGAGATGATGCCCTGCGCACGCGCATGATGCGCTACACGGTTGCTGCAATGTTTTTCGCCGGCTTTGCCGGTAAGGGAATTCGTGGCATCTTCGGCGATATTGGTTCGCTCATGCCGATGCTGATTCTGCTTGTTTCCTTCGTTGTGCTCTTCCGTATCTCGGGCCGCTCACTGTTGCTCCGTCGCTTCCCGACGACGACATGTCTGTTCGTTGCGTGGTGTGCCCTCTCGTGCTTATGGTCGGTGGCGCCGTTTCAGAGTGCCCAATACGCCGTCCTGTCCGTGTCGCTGACCCTCGTCTCGATTGCTGTGGCTGTTGCGTTGCCGCTCACGGAGCTCGTTGGTGCGTTGATTCTGGCATTCCAGTGGATCATCGGCTCTTCTTTCATTCTCGAGGCGCTGGTTGCTTTCTTCGGGAATGGTCCGCTCGCTCCTCCTATCATGTGGGGGAGAGGACTCCTCCCTGCCTCTTACTACTGGATCGATGGCATGCTCCTCAAGGGAGGGCCGATCCAGGGTTTTCCCGGTAATAGGAATCCCCTCGCGTTTGTCGCGTTGCTGCTGGCGGTGTGCCTGATTCTGCGCTATATGCAGACGAAGCGATCACGCCTTGCGACATGTCTGTGGCTCGGCGCATGCGGTGGTGTCCTGTTGCTGACGCAGTCTGCGACGGTTGCTCTCTCCACGGTTGGATGCCTGCTTGTGATCGCGGGTCTTGTTGTCCAGCGTCGGGTTCCGGAGCACCTTCGTCTCCGAGTCGTCGGCGGTTTCGCTGGCTGTGGTGTTATCACTGCGATCGCAGCATTCTTCTGTCGTCATATGATCGCCGATGCTTTCGGTCGTAGTCCCGACATGAGTGGGCGCTCCGTCATCTGGCACGCCGTCGCTCCACTGGTTGCGCAGCGTCCGATCGGAGGCTGGGGTTGGTTCATTGGGTGGCCCACGCAGATGGAGCCGTTTGCCTCCCTCGTTATCCGTCCTGATGGCACGCCGACTAATCAGGCGCACAACGTCTATGTTGAGGCTGCTCTGACGACGGGCTTTGTCGGCGCCACCATGATCACCGTTGCGATCGTCTGGACGCTGTACCGCGTCGTGAAAGTCGCGGTGGCTCATATCGACGACAACCTGTGGGACGTCATTCCCGCTGTCATTATGATCGCGATGTTTATCCAGTCTTTCACGGAGTCTCGTCTGCTCTTCGAAGGCAATTGGATGCTTTTCGTCATCATCGCGACGTGGGTGAAGGTGCGTGGTGAGGTCCCTGTCGTGTGGCCTTCGGCAGCTCGCCAGCATCTCGAATATTCTTAAACGATAGAGAAAGCGTCGTCGTTACCGACCCAGGAGGAACCTCATGTCGCAGTCCGAAACACACGTCTCCCTGTGGGGTGGCCGTTTTTCCGGAGGCCCTTCGCAGGCGCTTGCTGCGTTGAGCGTGTCGACGCATTTCGACTTCCGTCTGGCGCACGTCGATATCGCCGGTTCGCATGCGCATGCTGACGAGCTGCATCGTGTTGGGCTGCTGACTGACCAGGAATGCGCGGATATGCATGACGCTCTCGCCCGCCTTGATGCCGATGTCGCTTCGGGTGCCTTCGTGCCATCAGTTGACGACGAGGATGTGCATACGGCGCTGGAGCGTGGCTTGATGGAGCGCGCTGGGGCCACGCTGGGAGGCAAGCTGCGAGCTGGCCGCTCCCGTAACGACCAGATTGCAACGCTGATTCGCGTGTACCTGCGCGAGGAGGCCCGTCACCTGGCGGGTCGCGTCCTGGACATCGCGCAGGCACTGCTCAGCCAGGCGGTGCGCGCCGGAGACGCTGTCATGCCGGGGCGCACCCACATGCAGCATGCGCAGCCGGTTCTCGTCGCGCACCATCTGATGGCGCACGTGTGGCCGCTCCTGCGTGACGTTGCGCGTCTGCGTGACTGGGACAAGCGTGCGGCGATCTCTCCGTATGGATCCGGTGCCCTGGCCGGTAACACGCTCGGAATGGATCCCCGCCGGATTGCTGCCGCTCTGGGCTTTGCCGATTCCGTTGAAAACTCGATCGACGGTACTGCCTCGCGTGATGTTGTTGCCGAGTTTGCCTTCGTGTGCGCACAGATCGGAATCGACATTTCGCGTCTGTGCGAGGAGATCGTCATCTGGAATACGAAGGAGTTCGGCTACGTGACGCTGGACGACTCGTACTCCACGGGCTCGTCGATCATGCCGCAGAAGAAGAATCCCGATGTCGCGGAGCTTGCTCGCGGTAAGGCTGGTCGGCTCATCGGTGATCTGACTGGCTTGCTCGCGGTCCTGAAGGGTATTCCGCTCGCGTACGATCGTGATCTCCAGGAGGACAAGGAGCCGGTGTTCGATCAGATCGACACTCTCGACGTTCTCTGTCCTGCCGTCGCCGGCATGATCGATACGATGACCATTCATCTGGAGCGCCTCGAGGAGCTAGCGCCCCAGGGCTTCTCGCTTGCTACCGACATCGCAGAGTGGCTCGTCAAGCAGGGGGTGCCCTTCCGCGATGCGCACGAGATTTCTGGTGCGTGCGTGCGGCTGGCCGAGGCCAGGGGAGTGGAGCTTGCCGACCTGACCGACGAGGAGCTCGCCCAGGCCTCGTCCTCGCTGACCCCCGAGGTGCGCTCCGTGCTCACCGTCGAAGGTTCGGTGGGTGCGCGCCTGGGCCGCGGTGGTACCGCCCCCGAGCGGGTACGCGAGCAGATCGCCGAGGCCGAGGCTGGCCTCGCGCACGCGCGCACGTGGGCGGCCTCGGCGCTTCGTTAACACCCCTACTCGCAAGCCGATACACTAAGACGGTATTCATCATTCATCCGTCGAATCCGCAAGGAAGGACAACTTTCGTGACAGATATCCTGGACGAACTGCAGTGGCGTGGGCTGCTCGCTCAGCACACCGACCTCGAGGCGCTTCGTGAGCACCTGGCTGCCGGACCTGTCACCTTCTATTGCGGCTATGACCCGACTGCCCCTTCCCTTCATCACGGCCACCTCGTGCAGCTGATCGTCATGCGCCACCTGCAGCTCGCTGGCCATCGGCCGCTCGCACTCGTGGGCGGTGCGACTGGGCAGATCGGCGACCCGCGCCAGAGCGGCGAACGCCAGCTCCAGTCGACCGAGGTCGTCAAGGGATGGGCGGACCGCCTGCGTTCGCAGATCTCTCGCTTCCTTGATTTCGAGGGACCTGCAGCTGCGACGATGGTGAACAACCTGGACTGGACGCAGGAGATGAGCGCCATCGATCTGCTGCGCACCATTGGTAAGTACTTCCGTGTGGGCACGATGCTCAACAAGGACATCGTCGCGCGTCGCATCGCATCGGATGAGGGTATCTCCTACACGGAGTTCTCCTACCAGGTACTCCAGGCCAACGACTTCCTTGAGCTCTACCGTCGCCACGGGTGCACGCTTGAGACCGGCGGAAACGACCAGTGGGGCAACATGGTCGGCGGTGTCGACCTGATCCGTAAGGTTGAGGGCGTTGACACCCACGTCATGACGACCCCGATCATCACGAAGGCGGACGGCACGAAGTTCGGTAAGTCCGAGGGTGGCGCCATCTGGCTCGACCCGGAGATGATGACCCCGTACGCCTTCTACCAGTTCTGGCTCCAGGTCGCGGACGATGATGTCGTGCGCTTCCTGAAGATCTTCACGTTTAAGTCGCGTGAGGAGATCGAGGCGCTGGCCGTTGAGGTTGCTGAGCGTCCCCACCAGCGTGCCGCCCAGAAGGCCCTAGCTGCGTCCGTCACCGAGCTTGTGCACGGCAGTGAGCAGCTTCAGCGCGTTCTGGCGGCGACCGATGCCCTCTGGGGTGGCGGTGACATCCGGGATCTGGACGAGGCTACCCTGGCAGCTGCGACTGCCGACCTGCCGCGCGCGTCGGTGACAATCGGTGAATCCACCGTAGCCGATGCTCTCGTTGCTCTCGGCTTCGAGAAGGGCAAGACAGCTGCCCGTCGCACGATCTCCTCCGGTGGTGCCTCCATCAACAATGTGAAGGTGGAGGATCCCGAGGCCGTTCTGCGTGAGGAGGACGTGCTCGTGGGTGGACTGGCTCTCATTCGCAAGGGCCGCAAGAATCTCGCCGTGCTCGAACTGAGCTAACACTTCCGTAGAAGAGGGCGCCCGATGAGAATCGGGCGCCCTCTTTTCGTTGTGTTTGTTGGGTTTGTGGGGTGTGTGTTGGGGGTCACGGTGTTTTGGTTTGACTTTGGGTGTGGGGGTGAGTAGATTATTCACC
>NZ_JASONN010000267.1:0-281 GCF_030217285.1 Pauljensenia sp. UMB3104
GCGAGATCATGCGACGGTGTGCACCGGCGGCGATAAGAGTCGCGAATTCTCTCCTGCGCTCGACGACCATCAGGACGAACATGAGGGTGATCATAAGCAGGCCGGCTCCCCACGCGACGGCGATGAGGGTGGTGACGGTGCGCGAGGTTGCGTCCAGTGACGCCGCGATGCCGCTCACCAGCTTCGTCGAGGTGGCGACCGAGACGCCGGGGACCTGCTCACGGATCTGCGCGGCCACGGCCTCGGCGTCGTATCCAGGTGCCACCTTGACCATGACCGAG
>NZ_JASONN010000268.1:0-280 GCF_030217285.1 Pauljensenia sp. UMB3104
GTCGCAGATACCCGCTTTCCCAAAAAAGTGCGCGAACAGATCCTTGAAGTTATCCACAAGGTGGCGTCAAAAGCTATTGCGGAAATTAAAGAAGGAGAAAAATAATAATGCCAGCACGTGTAACAGCAATCGGAAACCTCGGGGCCGACCTGGAGCAGCGTTTCACCCAGTCCGGTAAAGCCGTCGTCACCCTCTCCATCGGGGTTACCCCGCGCCGCAAAGACCAGTCCGGGCAGTGGGGCGATGATGGGCAGCCGGTGTGGCTGAAAGCCACCTACTG
>NZ_JASONN010000269.1:0-280 GCF_030217285.1 Pauljensenia sp. UMB3104
TTTCTCGTCTGCTCCTGACTCAACTTTTCAAAAAACTCTTTATCTGACGTAATAATCCATTCATCACACAAAACAGCGTCTTTCCGTATCCCACGTTTAGAACTCTTGTTCTCGTTCACATAGTCCTTAATTTGCCGTTCATACGACACAGAGCGGTCACGACCCGTCAACTCATAGTTGAGGTGTGACCTGCTCGTGTCGATATCCTTGTTTGAGTGCGTCTCAAAAACACGTTCATTGTGCTTATAAGCTCCTCCCAAATTACCAGCTTTCATCTTCT
>NZ_JASONN010000270.1:0-280 GCF_030217285.1 Pauljensenia sp. UMB3104
TGGGGATAAATAATTTGATATTACAGCAGACATCATTATCATTTTTTAACCTTTCATAAAATCTTCCTCAAAACATCCCTTATAATTAAGGGGTGTTTTTTTCTGGAAGTAAACTTCTACAAAATTATTTGAGCATCGAAAATCAAAATATAGATGTTTCTTAGCGTACGGGAAGTTTTACTATATACGATAACTAAATAAACTATGTTATAGTATAATTAACTTAGTATTTTATAAAAATACTATTTTAGCTCCATTCTGCTGGTGTTCTATACACCAG
>NZ_JASONN010000271.1:0-280 GCF_030217285.1 Pauljensenia sp. UMB3104
CTTTTCACGCGCCCCCTCGTCGTCGGTCCTTCGGCGTGCGTCGAGACCGTCGTTCTCGACGACATGTGGACGCCCCCCGAGATGTGGTGTGATGGCCTTCGGCGCATGACTGTTCCGGCTGGGGGAGTGGTTCGTGCGCGCGTCGGTTCCTCACCCGTTCAGCTCGTGCGCATTGACGATACGCCGTTTTCCGCGCGTCTTGTTCGCAAGTTCAATCTCCCCGTGCGCGGGTGGAGGGATGGTCCCCGGTGATCGAGTCGCTCGATATTTCTCATCTCGG
>NZ_JASONN010000272.1:0-279 GCF_030217285.1 Pauljensenia sp. UMB3104
TTCATTCGGCCTTTGGTACACCTGCCATATGCCCCGGCGGTGACAGCGACAAGCCGGTCATAGGGGCGGGCCGGTAGCTGTGTGGAGCAGGCCGCGTGGAACTGGTTCTCGTTGAGGTGCCCACTCCAACCGGTGGAGTATTTACGAGAATCGACTTCCACCTCATTTAGGGGCGAGAGTACCCATACCGTCCCATTCTTGCGCCCATCAGCACGATACAGAACCCCGTGGATATCGAAATATGCTGGCGTTGTTGCTGTAATGCTTACCCCATTGTCT
>NZ_JASONN010000273.1:0-279 GCF_030217285.1 Pauljensenia sp. UMB3104
TTGGCACGGTAGGCGCTGATGCGGCTTCTGCCCTGTCTGTGGTGCTTTCAGAGCTGGTAACTAATGCGGTCGAACATGGCCTTGAGGGGGAGCGGGGAACGATTCTTGTGCGGGCCAACCGCGATGGCGCCAAGCTCCACGTTGAGGTCATAAATGACGGCAAATCAATCCCCGAAGGAGCCACTATGACTGGGCTTGGAACTCGGATTGTGCAGACTTTGGTTCGGGGTGAACTCGGAGGCGCCGTCGAATGGTCTAACTTGCCGCACGGTGGAACAG
>NZ_JASONN010000274.1:0-278 GCF_030217285.1 Pauljensenia sp. UMB3104
GGATCCAGTCCAAGTTCACCTCATACTTTTCTGCCTGCAAGGCAGCGGTAATAATGCCCACCATGATTGCGTGCTCTCTGGCAGTCACACCAGGGCCGTTAACGCGCTTGCAGGAAGCATTGGTTTTGAACCTTTGCATCTGCACAGCCTCTGGCGGTGCCCCAGTTTCTTGTTGCAGCTGGTCAAGGTAATCAATCGCGTCACTGATCTTGTCGACGAGGCTATCCCAGCGGGATTGTAGTTTTTCTGCCGCCCATTCGGGGATATCGCCTGCGTCT
>NZ_JASONN010000275.1:0-278 GCF_030217285.1 Pauljensenia sp. UMB3104
GGGGCGAGCTGCTCGGCATCCTTGGCGAGCTTCGTCAGCTCGGTGCGGATTTCTGCGGCGCGCGGGTTGTCCTTCGTGTTGCCGTCCTCGTCGGTCAGGGGCGCGAGGGAGGCAAGTTCGGTCTCGAGAGCCTCGATCTGCTCGTTGATGCCGGCGGCCATCTCGTCGGCGCGCTGCTCCACGAGAGCGGTGCGCTCGGTCAGGTAGGCGTTGGCAATCGCGTCGGCGGCGTCAACGGCCTGCTGGCGCGTGGGAGCCACGTACTCGATCTTGACGAT
>NZ_JASONN010000276.1:0-278 GCF_030217285.1 Pauljensenia sp. UMB3104
GTACCTGGCGCGCGGCGACATCGAACTGGCACGCAAGCTCATCGACGAGATCATGTCAGGACGTTTCCAGCCGGCCACACCCACCTTCCTCAACGCGGGTAAGCGTGCGCGCGGCGAACTGGTCTCCTGCTTCCTGATCCGCGTCGAAGACAACATGGAGTCCATCGCCCGAGGCGTGAACTCCGCTTTGCAGCTGTCCAAGCGTGGTGGCGGCGTGGCACTGTCACTGACGAACCTGCGCGAAGCGGGCGCACCGATCAAACGCATCGAGCATCAGT
>NZ_JASONN010000027.1:0-25802 GCF_030217285.1 Pauljensenia sp. UMB3104
AATACCGGGATCAGGCCCTACAGGAAGCCGCATAACGGCTACCATTAAACGCGTCCAAGTTTCGGGGCGCAGTTCACAACGAGGCCGGGGCTTGGCGTGGGTCACTTGCCCTGGTTGGCGACCGCGGCGATCTTCGCCTCGGCCTCGGGATCCAGGTAGGTGCCGCCCTTCTTGATGGGCTTGAGGGTCTCCTCGTCGAGCTCGTACACCAGCGGAATACCGGTGGGGATGTTGACGCCGGCGATGTCCTCGTCGGAGATCTCATCCAGGTGCTTGACGATGGCGCGCAGGGAGTTGCCGTGCGCGGCGATCATGACGGTCTTGCCGGTCTTGATCGCGGGAACGATGGCCTCGTCCCAGTAGGGCAGCAGACGCGCGATGACGTCCTTGAGGCACTCGCTCATCGGAACAGGCTCACCGGCGTAGCGGGGATCCTGATCCTGCGAGAACTCGGAGCCAGCCTCGATGGCGGGCGGAGCCACGTCGAAGGAACGGCGCCACAGCATGAACTGCTCCTCGCCGTACTCGTCGCGGATTTCCTTCTTGTTCTTGCCCTGGAGCGCACCGTAGTGACGCTCGTTGAGGCGCCAGTTGCGCTCAACGGGGATCCAGTGGCGATCGGCGGCGTCGAGAGCCAGGTTCGCGGTCATGATGGCGCGACGCAGCATCGACGTGAACAGGAGATCCGGGAGAACGCCGGATTCCTTGAGGAGCTCACCACCGTGGGTAGCCTCCGCGCGGCCCTTGTCCGACAGCGGAACATCCACCCAACCGGTGAAGAGGTTCTTTGCATTCCATTCGCTCTCGCCGTGGCGGAGCAGCACCAGTTTGTAGCTCATGTCTCCATTCTTCCACAGGTGGAGGCACCCCTCATACATCCCGTGGGGTTGATCACGCCACAGCTTGGACACTTCTCCACCTCACGGCTCACCTTCCCGCCCAACTCACCCGCAAGCCGCGCGCCCTCAATCAGACTCAGACCCCGGGCATACCCTGATTCACCCCTGACTCACCCGACATTTACCCCTGACATCCTTGACATTCCGCGGTTTTACATGATTACCGGAACAGTGTGCGCCCCTCGTATTTTCCCGTACGGTTAACTTCATGAACATCACACGACGCACCCTGGCAGCCTCCACTCTCATCGCTGCGACCGCTCTCGCCCTCGGCGCCTGCGGCTCCTCGAAGCCCCAGGCCACCGATGCATCCCCCGCCGCGGACCCGACGACCCCGGCGGCCACCCAGTCGGCCACGGCCTCGTCCGTCCCGACCGTGTCCGGATACCGCCCCGGCGAAATCCCGGCCATCCCCCTGTTCTCTGTTCCCTCCGTCGACGTCTTCGCCTCCAACGCCGATAAGGCCATCGTCGACTCCGCTTCCAAGTCCCTCAACACCGTCCCCGGCGTGACCATCTCGCCCGCCAAGTGCGACGGCACCTCCCTCGTGTCCGGCTCCACCGTCTTCGGCGGCGACGGCTCGGTCGTCTCCTCCTCGGACAACGGCACCGTCGTCAACGACGGCCAGGGCGGCGGCACGATCACCGAGGGCCCGATCTCGATCATCTACGGCGGCGACGGCTCCGGCACCTACTCCAACGCCGACACGATGGTGTCCCTCGTCGTGAGCACCGACGGCTCCGGCACCTACTCCACCCCCACCACGAGCATCGTCCTGGACGGCCAGGGCGCCGGCAACTACTCCAACTCCTCCACCTCGGAAACCATCACCGTCGAAAGCGACGGCTCCGGCGTGTACTCCAAGGGCACCGTCACCATCATCAACAACGGCGACGGCACCGGCAGCTACTCGGACGACAAGCTGACGATCCAGAACAACGGCGACGGCACCGCGACCGTCAACGGCAAGGAAGTGAAGGACGCCCCGAAGGTCGACAAGCTCGGCAAGCTCGGCAAGTTCCCGCCCGTCGCCAACCTGAAGCCCGTGGAATCCTGCGGCACCGTCATCACCCTCGAAGATGGCGTCCTCTTCGACTTCGGCAAGTCCGACATCCGTCCCGAGGCCGCCCAGACGATCAAGTCGCTCGCGACCGTGCTTTCCAGCAACAAGGTCCCCGCGGCCCACGTCTACGGACACACCGACTCCGTCTCGGACGAGGCCTTCAACCTGCAACTCTCCCAGGAGCGCGCGGACGCCGTCGTGGCCGAACTGAAGAAGGATGGCGTGAGCTCCACCCTGGACGCGACCGGCTACGGCGAGTCCAAGCCGGTGGCTCCCAACGAGAACGCCGACGGTTCCGACAACCCCTCGGGTCGCGCGCTCAACCGCCGCGTCGAAATCTTCATCCCCGCCTTCTAGTACCCCAACTAGGGCTTACCTACGACCGATCAACGAAAAGGAGACACCATGTCCCTGAAGTCCCTCCTTCCCGCTGCGGCCGCTCTCGCCGTCGCCACCATGGCCCTCACCGGCTGCTCCCAGACCGCCAACGTGTCCGGCGGCGACTCCTCCGCCCCCGCGGCTTCGTCCGCCCCCGAGGCCTCGAGCAACCCGAGCACGGACACCAAGACCGACGCATCCAGCGACTCCGGCAAGTCGGACACCTCCAAGGACTCCGGCAAGTCCGACGCCGCCGGCACCTTCACGATCGACGAGTCCAACACGCACGTCGAGATCCCCGCGGGCACCAAGACCGTCGTCATCAACGGCTCGAACAACCACATCGAGGGCGAGGCCGTCTCCGAGATCACCGTCAACGGCTCCGCGAACGCCATCGCCGTGAAGTCCGTCCAGAAGGTGTCCTTCACGGGCTCCAACAACTCGGTTCAGTACGAGGAGGGCAACGCCCCGCAGACCGGCGCCGACTCGGGCGCGAATAACGCCGTCACCAAGGGCTGACGCTGTGCACGAGTGAGGGTGGTGCGCTTGATGCGCACCACCCTCACTGCATGAATACAAATTGTGGGTACGCGCACTGCATACCCACAATTTGTATGACTAATGTCAGGCCTGAGCCTTGCGGTATTCCTCAACAACCTCAGCGGGAATACGTCCACGCTCGGACACGTTGTGCCCATTTTCCTTCGCCCACGCACGAATCTTAACGTTCTCGAGGCGCTGAGTGGGGTTGCCCGCATTGCCGCGGCGACGGGTCGAACCCGTCTTACGGCCAGCCTTGATGTACGGCTGAATTGCTTCGGCAAATTCCTCGAAATGAGCGCGGTTCAGGTCAATTTCATAGGACGCGCCGTTGAATGCAAAACGGACGGTCTGGTCGGCGGGGGTGCCGTCGAAATCATCGACGACTTCCACAATCTTCTTCGTCTTCTTCACGATGTCGTTCCTTTCAGGGAAATGAGAGTCGGAATTAATAAAATGCCTCATTCACTACAATTAGGGTAACTCACAATTGAGCGGAATTGTCAACAGAAAATTTAAATCGAACGTGACGTACACTGCACCGATTTATTGATCTGACTAATTGAAAGTTATACTCGTAGGCAGCCCGAGGCCTGTTCGGCCTCACCAAGAAGCAGCACCGAACGAGGAGAAACCGTGAGCAGAGCACACCACCCCCGAGCGGCGGCCTGGGAGCTCTACTTCACCACGACGGCTCGCCTCACCGAACGCATCGAAGCCGCCCTCAAGTGCCAGGCGGGTCTGTCGATGCCCGAATACTCCGTGCTGCTCATGACCGACCGCGCCGGCGAGGAAGGCATCCGCCCCTCCCGCCTCGCTCACCAGGTTGTTTTCTCGCGCTCACGCCTCACGCATACGATGAAGCGCCTCGAATCCCGCGGCCTCATCGAGCGCCGCCCGTGCGAGGGGGATGGCCGCGGAGGCCTCGTCTCCCTGACGCCAGCCGGCAAGACCCTCTTCGACGAGGCCGCCCTGGTCCAGCGCGACGTCATCCGCCGCCTGTTCCTCAACGACATCACGCCCGAGGAGATCGACATGCTCACCGGCCTGTTCTCGCGCGTGAGCGAGCGCCTCGACTCCGACACGCCATGTCCGTGAGCACGCGCCGCCTCGCGGTCGCGACCCTCCTCACAGGGCTGGTTGCTGGCCTCGTCGGCCTCACGTGTAAGCACATCCTTCACTGGATTCAGGCTCTCGCCTGGGACATGGACGCAGGCACGCTGCTCGAAGCCGCGAGCACCGCCTCCCCCACCCGCCGCATCCTCATTCTCACCATCGGCGGGCTGATCGGCGCCCTTTCCTGGTTCCTGCTGTTCCGCCGCGATAAGGCCATCACCTCCGTGTCGGCCGCGGTCGACGGCACACCCATGCCTCCCCTGCGCGCTTCCTGGCATGCCCTCACTCAGATCGTCATCGTGAGCTTGGGAGCATCCGTCGGACGCGAGGTCGCACCGCGCGAAATGGCCGCCGCCTTCAGCGCGGCCGTCGCCGACCGGCTCGGCCTCACCCCCAAGGATCGCCGCATCATCGTCGCCTGCGCGGCGGGCGCGGGCCTGGCCGCGGTCTACTCGATCCCCCTGTCGGGCGCGATCTACACGCTCGAGATCCTCCTCGTCTCCCTGTCCGCGCGCGCCGTCGCCCCCGCGCTCATCACCTCGGGGATCGCGGTCCTCGTCTCCACGGGATTCACGAGGCCGGCCTTCTTCTACACGGTCCCCACCCTCACGCCGTCGCTGTCATTGACGGTCTTCGGCGCGCTCATGGGGCCGGTGCTCGGCGCCGCGGGATGGGTCTTTAAAGAGGCCGTCGCACGCACCGGCGCGATCCGACCGCGCGACTGGCGCATCCTCATCACCCTGCCGCTCGCGTTCGTCGTCGTCGGCCTGGTCTCCACACGCATTCCGTCGGTGCTCGGCAACGGGCAGGCCAGCGCGCAGACGCAGTTCGATGCGACGTGGGCGGCCGGCGCGGGCCTCGCGTTCGCGCTGTTGGTCCTCCTCGCCAAGACGGCCACCACGTTCCTGACGATCGGCGCGGGAGGCTGGGGCGGCGTCCTCACCCCCGCAGTCGCTCTCGGCGCGGGATTGGGGGCCGTCATCGGGCTGCCGTGGGCGACCGCGTGGCCGGGTTCCGAGATCGCCGCCTTCGCGTTCATCGGCGCGGCAGCGTTCCTTGGTGCCTCCATGAAGGCGCCCTTCACGGGGCTCATCCTGGTCATCGAGTTCACCGGCCAGGGCGCCACGATCCTCGTTCCCGCGGTCCTCGCCGTCGGTGGCGCGACGGCCGCCGCAAGCTGGCTGAGCCGCCGGGCTTCACTGGGCCGCCAACCATAGCCGCCTCTGACAGTCGCTGTGTACATCCGGATAGGTTGTTCGCATCCGGATAGCTTAAGCGCATCCGGATAGGTTATTAAGCTATCCTGATGTTTGTTACCTATCCGAATGTTTGTTACCTATCCGGATGTTTGTTACCTATCCGGATGTTTGTTACCTATCCGCGTGGGCACTCGTTCGGCTCCCGAGCCACCCCGGCCTCGTCCCCACCCTCAAAGTCGCACGTAATTCGTCGACCAATACTTCGAGTTTTGAAATGACATGCCCGGAATTGCAACGTTTCTGGGCGCACTCAAAAACTGACCGAGTTAAATTACGTGCGAGATTTGTGGGGAACCCAAGACATCGGAGACGTCGGAGCGACACCAGAGAGACACCAGAGAGACGCCAGAGAGACGCCAGAAAGGCATCAGATCTGAGCGAGCGCCTGATCCAAGTCCGCAATCAGATCCTGCGCGTCCTCCAGGCCGACCGCCAGGCGCAGGAGCGTGCCGGGCACGCCCCCCACGCCGCCCACGCGCGTCGAATGGGTCATGATCGCCGGGTGCTCGATGAGGGACTCCGGCGCACCCAGTGAGGCAGCCAGGGCAAAGATGCGCGTGCGCGTCGTCAGCTCGATCGCCGCCTCCTCGGTGGCGACCTGGAAGGAGAGCACTCCTCCCACGCCGGCCGGGTTCTGCCTGCGCGCCAGCTCGTAGCCAGGGTCCGAGGCCAGCCCCGGATAGTGGACCGCGCTCACCTTGGGGTGGGACTCCAGGAACTCGGCAACCCTCTGCGCGTTCGCGCAGTGGCGCTCCACGCGCAGCGCCAGCGTCTTGAGGCCGCGGTGGGCCAGGTACGTGTCGCGCGGGGAGGGCACGTGCCCGAGGGCCATCTGCAGCTTGACGGCCTCGGCGGCGCCGTTGCGCTCGCCGAAGAAGGGCTCGACGTGCGCGGGCAGCTCCAGGCCATCGCGCAGGATGAACGCACCGCCGACCACGTCGGAGTGGCCGCCCACGTACTTGGTCGTGGAGTGCACGACGACGTCCGCGCCCAGCTCGAGGGGACGCTGCAGGACCGGCGTCGCAAAAGTGTTGTCCACGATCAGCAGGCCGCCGACCTCGTGCGTGAGGGCCGCAATCGCAGCGATATCCGTGACCAGCAGGAACGGGTTCGAGGGCGTCTCCACCCACACGATCTGCGGGCGCGACCCACGAATCACCCGCTCGGCCTCGGCCAGGTCGGTAAGGTCCACAGCCTCGGAGGTGATGCCCTCGGCGGGCTTGATGACGCTGAGGAGCTTGTGGGTGCCGCCGTACACGTCTGTCGAATGCACGACGTGGTCGCCGGGGCGTGCCAGCAGGCGGATCACCGTGTCCTCGGCACTCATGCCCGACGGGAACGCGAAGCCGTGCGTCGCCCCCTCCAGGGCCGCGAGCGCGCCCGCGAACGCGTTGGTCGTCGGGTTGCCGCAGCGCCCGTACTCATAGCCTTCTCGCAGCTCGCCGGGCCGATCCTGCACGAACGTCGATGCGACGTGAATCGGAGGCACCACGTCACCCGTGATGGGGTCCGGGTCGAACCCGGCGTGGATGGCCAGCGTGGAGAAGGTCGTACAGTCAGGCGTGCTCATGCCTCCACGCTACGAGGCCGGGGCCGCATCCGCCGGAGGGTTTCGTTCGGCGGTCAATTGTGACAGCGCGCGCCTACACCCAGCCGGCCAGCGCGATGCGCGCCTGCTCCTCCAGCGACGCGACCGCACCCTCGGAGTCATTGCCCCACGCCACGTAGTGGAAGTCCCCTCCCCCGGCCTCGACGAAGGTCTCGCGGTTGAGCTGGTCGATCTCCTCGAGCGTCTCCAGGCAATCCGCCATGAAGCCCGGGCAGATGACGTCCACGCGCGGGCACTTCGCGGCACCCAGCTCGGCCATCTCCTCGATCGTCTGCGGGCCCAGCCACTCGGCGCGGCCAAACACCGACTGGAAGGTGGCCGTCAGAGACCCCATCGCCAGGCCCAGGCGAGACTCGAGGGCGGCGACCGTGCGACGGCACTCGGCACGGTAGGGGTCCCCGGCCTCGTCCATGGCGACCGGAATCGAGTGGAAGGACACGACGACGCGGTCCCCCGTCAGGAAGTTCGGGCGGCCCACGCGCTCCCAATGGCGCTCGAGGGCGGTCGCGAGCGCGTCGATGTACGCGGGGGCCGCGGGGAAGGAACGGTGCAGGCGCAGCTCGAATCCGTCGCGGTTGCGCCCGATCCACTGCGCGACCGCGTCGTTGATCGTCGCCACCGTCGAGGCCGCGTACTGCGGGTAGGCCGGCAGGATCGCCACCCGGCGCACACCCTGCGCATGCAGGCGGTCCAGAACCGAGCCGATCGAAGGCTGTCCGTAGCGCATCGCGACCTCGACGCGCACACCCGGCAGGCGCTCGCCGAGGAGGCGGGCCTGCTCGCGGGTGTAGTGCATGAGCGGCGAGCCCTGGTCCATCCAGATGCTGCGGTACTTGTGGGAGACCTCGCGCGGGCGCACGCGCAGGATGATGCCCTCCAGGATGGGCTTCCACAGGAGCGGGCTTATCTCAATGACGCGGCGGTCGGAGAGGAACTCGCGCAGGAATGCACGCACCGGGCCGGGCTCGGGAGCGGTCGGCGTCCCCAGGTTGACGAGGACGAGGGCGGGGCGGGCTTCGCCGGTGTGCATTTCGCCGGTCTGCGCTGCGCCGGTCTGCACGCGGATCGAGGTCGAGGTGGTGGCTGCTACGTCCTGGGAGTTCGTCACGCCACCAGCCTAATGTTCGCGTTCTGCCATGTCGCTGACGCTGTGTCACCTCCCGGGGCGCGTTGGCACTGCTTGCACGCACAAGGGTGCCCCGCCTGCAAGAGGCGGGGCACCCCACGTTGTTTGATGCGAGCCTAGGCGACTCGCGTCCTCCTCACGGAGGAGTCAGGCTCAGGCCTGGCCGTTCTGCGAACGGATGAACCACGCCTGCTGCTCGAGACGACGGATGTAGTCGTTGAGGATGTCGGCGGAGGCGGAGTCCTCGGCGTCGACCTTCTCGTGCACGTCGCGCATGGTGCCGACGGTCGCGTTGATGGCGGCGACGGCGAGCTCCTCGGCATCATCGGTCTTGATGATGGTCTCGGGGATGGTCGGCAGGGTGTTGCGCTGGGCGACGACCTCGGGCAGGCCGTTGGGGACGACCTGGAGGGCGCGCATGCGCTCAGCGATCTCGTCGGAGGCCTCGCGGGCGATGTCAACGACGTCGTCCAGGAACAGGTGCAGCGAGCGGAAGCCGTCGCCGGTGATGTTCCAGTGCAGCTGCTTGCCCACGAGGGACAGAGCGGTCACGTCGGTGAGGACCTTCTGCAGGTTGCCTGCGAGAACGTCGGAAGCCTTGAAGCCGGTGGACTCAACGGTCATGTTGTTTCTCCTCTGCATGTGTATTCGGTACGGGGCTTGCCCTTGTGGGGCTATGCCCTTCAGACACATCCATCTTGGTCCTTTAGTCCCGCGATTTCTAGTGCTAACAGCCCTTTAGTCAAATGTTTCACTATCTCGTTGCTGTGAGGGAATATTCCTCGGATTTCAGCGTTTTATCGTCATTGACGCTTACGTTTTCCGGGCCAGGTTCGCCTAACCAATCTTGCCCGAGGCCACGGTTGCCTCCTGCGGTTGGGGGCCGACATTTGGGCCGTGAGACCTACAGGAGCACGACGGCGCAACGCGCCGATATGCAACCGAAGCTTCAACAAACCCCTCTCACGCGCACAACACACCTCGCGGGTGCCGATTCGCCCAAAACGCAGACCACTTCACCACTAGCAGCCCGTTGTCAGCGTTTTTCACCGAGGTGGTCTGCGGTTCGGGCGCCCCACCACCGCAAACCGCGGCCGCGCCGCCGCCAGTCGGGGGGAATTGCACTACACGGGGGTTCGACACGCCGGCGACACGCCGCAAGAAGGCTTCGTGTAGTGCAAAACCCCCACCGCCACCAACCTGAAGTGCGCCGCATCGACTACAAGTCCTGGGCACAGCACCGGTCGGCGCGAAAAAGTTCGCCCAACACCGCCCCTCCAGTGGCATTTCCGCGAAAAAGTTCGCCCGGCACGGCCCCTCCGGCGGCTCTTCCGCGAAATAACTCGCCCAGCACGCGTAAAAACGTCGAATTTGGGCCATTTTGAGCGCACAGGGCGAACTTTTTCGCGCTTTCACGATCTAACAGCGACGTAGGGAGAACTTTTTCGCGCGTGCAGACGTAGGCCCTCCAGTGCACTACCCATCAGCGACCCGACCCAACTGGTATGGAGGGCACCGGAGGACCCGGAGAGCCCAGCCGCAGTGCCCATGAGCAGCGCCAGGGCACTGCCATAAGCCCACCAACCGGCACAAAGACTATGCGAGAGCACAACACAACTCTCCCAACAAGAACCGCACCGGGCCCCTCCGGTACAAAACTCTCCCCGCACTCCCCTTCTCACCGCATGTCCGGTACAAAATTCTCCCTGCTCGCCCGAAATGGCCCAATTTCGCGCTTGTTCTGCATGCAGGGAGAATTTTATACCGTTCTCACCACCAAGAAGCCAAGCAGGGAGAATTTTGTACCGAACGCAAGGCAGAGATCGAGCTAGCCAACACAACAACACTCCAGGCACCACAGGTATGAAGCAGAAGGCACCGGAGGAACCACAGGACCCGGCCGCGGCGCAGGCTGCGGCCGGTTCGCAGGGCCAGCATCGGTTGGCGGGGCTAACGCCAGACAAATTTCGCACGTAATTTATCTCGGTCATTTTTTGAGACCTCGCGAAAACGTTGCAATTCCAACGATACTAATTCAACGTTTGAAACAGCGAGACGGGAATTACGTGCGAAATTGCTCAGACGGCGGCAAGGCCTGCTCAGCACATATTCGCAAACATTCCCCCGCGCACACTTCACACTTCGACATGTAATCGTTGAAATTCCGGGCTTCGAGACGACGCGCCACCACACACAGCGCCGCAGGCGCCGCCGGTGTGGAGGGCACCGAAGAGATTGGTGGGCCAGGCCAGGCAGCGGTGCCCGTGGGCGACGGCAGGGCCTGGCCGGGCTTCAAGATCGATCACTCCGAGCCGAAGGCTCGCGTGTGGCGATCTCGCGGGCGGGCCGCCGCCCACGGGCGCACAAAGCAGCCCGGCCCAAACACACAAGCAGCACCCGGAACACCAGCGGTGCCACAATCCACAACCAACACCGCAACACCACACGCGCATACGAAAACGCCCACCCGTTACCGGGTGGGCGCATCTGAGCCGCCTGTGGGAATCGAACCCACGACCTATTCATTACGAGTGAATCGCTCTGCCGACTGAGCTAAGGCGGCCGCGCCTGCCGTTCCACCGTCTCCGGGGCGTGCAGGCAACGGCACAACTCTACTGGACACATCGCGCCGAGCGCAAACCAGGACACCCCACAACGGGATGTCGTGGGTCACGTCTCTACTGGCACATGAGGCCGTCGGCGGGGACGGTCCCCTTCACGAAGTACTCCTCGACGGCGCGTGTGACGCACTGGTTGGCGCCGCGACGGTACGCGGTGTGGTTCCATCCTTCGACGGTGACGAGAACGCCGCTGGAAAGCTGCCCGGACAGGCCCTGTGCCATGGAGTAGGGGGTCGCCGGGTCGTGGGTGGTACCGATGACGACGATGGGGGCGGCGCCCTGGGCGGTAATGCGCGAGCGCTTAGCATGCTTCGTCGGCCAGGCCTCGAGGGCGGCCGACGGGTAGCCCACGTACTTGCCGAGGATCGGCAGTTCACTCTTGAGGGTCGCGACCTGCGCGGCCCACTGGTCGATGTTTCCTTCGGGCGTGTAGTCCAGGTTGTTGATCGCGTTGATGGCGTCCGTGGAGTTGTCCTGGTAGGTGCCGTCGGGGTTGCGCGAGTTGAGGGTGTCGGCGATGGCCAGCAGCCCGCTGCCGTCCCCCTTCTGCCACGCCATGCCAAACGCCTGGGTCAGCTGCGGCCACCATTGGGTGTTGTACATGGCGCCGGTCAGCGCGGTGACGGCCAGGTTCTCGGTGAGGGGACGCGCGGGGTCGTGCGTGGACATCGGACTGTCTTCGAGGGAGTCGAGGAAGGAGCGCACGGTCTGGATGCCCTCGTCGAGGCTGCGTCCCATCGGGCAGGTGGACTGGGTGGCGCAGTCGGAGATCCAGTGTTGGAGGGAGGCGTCCAGGCCGCGCATCTGGAGGGCCGAGACCTCGTTCACGCTGAGGGTGGGGTCGAGGGCACCGTCGAGGACGAAGCGGCCGACGCGCTCCGGGAAGAGCCCGGCGTAGGTGGCGCCGAGGAAGGTGCCGTAGGAGTAGCCGAGGAGGTTGAGCGTCTCCTGGCCGAGGACGGCTCGCACCATGTCGAAGTCGCGGGCTGCGCTGACGGTGTCGATGTGTTCGAACAGGCTACCGGAGTGTTCGCGGCAGCCCGCCGCGACGGTGCGCGAGTCCTCCTGGGCGGCTGCGACCGCGGACTGGGGGGATTCGTCGCCGGTGTCGATGTCCTCGTCTTCGCCGGCGTTACGTTCGTCCTTCTCCGCGTCGGTCATGCAGAAGACGGGGGTCGAGTCGCCGACTCCTCGCGGGTCGAGGGCGACGATGTCGTAGGACTTAACGATGGCCTCGCCGATTCCCTGCGCCGCGTAGTAGGGCAGCGCGGAGACGACGGCGCCACCGGGGCCGCCCGGGTTAATGAAGAGGGCGGGCGCGCCGTCCACGCCGGAGCGGTGGATGGCGAGCGCGAGGGTGATCTGGTCGCCGTCGGGGTTGGACCAGTCGAGGGGTGCCTTCAGGAACGCGCACTGGTACTCGCTCGCGTCGGAGGAGTCGACGCCCTGGTAGGAGTCAAAGGTTCCCTGCGCGCACGCGCCCCAGGAGATCTGCTGCTCGTAGTAGGACTGGGCGGAGCCCGACTGGACCGGGATCGGGGCGGACGAGGAGGTGGCCGTCGTCTGGGGTACCGGACCCTTGCGCTGGGTTCCGTAGTAGCCGATGACGGTCAGGACGATCGCGACGACGGCGAGGATAGCGACGGCGCCGGCCGCGATGGAGCGAGTCTTCATGGCCCCGATTGTAACGGAGAAACGCCGGGTCAGTTTTCACGCCTGGGGGCGCAACGAAATCGCCATGTCTTCGAGGACCAGCAGGGGGTTTCCGTTCGACACGAGGCGCTTGCGAGCGGTTTCGATGTGCTCGACGCGCGCGAGGGTCTGGCGGGGCGTGGAATCGCGGGCAATCTGGCCCACCAGGTCGGCCAGATCCGTGTTGATGAGTTCGCCGTCCCCGCCCACTTGGACCATGAGGACGTCGCGGTAGATCGCGAGCAGGTCGATGAGGGCGCGGTCGATCGCGTCGGTGAGCGCGCGCTTGGAGCGGCGCTTCTGGTCTTCCTCGAGCTGGCGGATCATCGTGCGCGAGGCCTTGGTGGCGCTCTCGCCTTCGTCCATGCCGAGCTGGCGCATCAGTTCGGCCTTTTCGCGGGCGTTGCGTTCGCTGACTTGAGCGTCGGCCTGGGCTTTCGCGGTCTCGAGGAGGCGGTCGGCGGCCATGACGGCCTCGCCGACGCTGCGCACGGACGCGGGGGCGGTGATGATGGCGCGGCGGCGTTCACGCATCTGGGGGTCGCGGGCGAGCGCGCGCGCCAGGCCGATGTGAGACTGGGCGGCGCGCGCGGCCTCGAGAGCGACCTCGGGGGTAGCGACGCCCTCGCGCACGAGCAGGTCGGCGACCGCGCTGGCAGTCGGGATACGCAGGCCGAGGTGGCGGCAGCGCGAGCGGATCGTGGCGATCATGTCCTCGGGGCTGGGGGCGCACAGCAGCCACACGGTGTGCTCGGGCGGCTCCTCGATGGCCTTGAGCAGGGCGTTCGCGCCGGATTCGCCGAGGCGGTCCGCGTCCTCGACGACGATGACGCGCCACAGCCCCTGGGAGGGCGAGGACTGCGCCTGCAGCACGAGGGAACGCGCGGTCTCCACGTTAATGATCGAGGTCTCGGTGGCGGCGAAGACGACGTCGGCGTTCGTGCGGCCCATCGTCGTGCGACATCCGGCGCAGTGGCCACACCCCACGGTCTCGCCCGTGCACTGCAGGGCTGCCGCGAAGGCGCGCGCAGCGACGGAGCGACCCGAGCCGGGAGGGCCCGTGATGAGCCACGCGTGGCTCATGGAACGCGCGTCGTCGGAGTCGTGCGCGCCACCGCGGGAGGCGACGATCGCGCGAGCGGAGGCAGCAGCCTCGGAGAGCTTAGCGACCGCCGCTTCCTGCCCGACCAGCGAGGACCAGACGCTCATCATTCATCCCAGAGCGCGCCCTGGGATTCGCCCAGGGCTCCCACCATGGTGGCGGGCTTGCGGGCGCTGCCCTTGTCCGCGTTCTTCTGACGCTGCTTCTCAGAGTCACGATCAGTCTCAGGCGCTGCGGATGTTTCAGACGCAGCGGGCACCTCAGATGAGGACGAGGCCGGGGTGTCCCGAGCGGGCGCGGGAACAGAGTCGGAGGCCTCGTCGATGGTGACGACCCCGCCCTCGAAGCGCTCGACGAGGACGCCGCGGATCTCGGAGAAGACCTCGTCGACCGTGCCTACCGCGTCGATGACGACGAAGCGGTCGGGCTCGGCGTCCGCGAGGCGCAGGTACTCGTGGCGCACGCGCTCGTGGAAGTCCATGGACTCGCGCTCCATGCGGTCCGGGGCGTCGGTGCGGCGGCGCGCACCGACCTCCGGGGGCAGGTCCAGGAGGAAGGTCAGGGACGGGTAGAGGCCGCGGGTCGCCCACGCGCTCAGCGAGGCGATCTCGTCCACGCCGAGGGAGCGGGCCGCGCCCTGGTAGGCCAGGGAAGAGTCAATGTAGCGATCCCCCAGCACGACCGCGCCGCGTTCGAGGGCGGGGGCAATAACCGTGGCGACGTGATAGGCGCGGTCAGCCGCGTACAGGAGGGCCTCCGTGCGCGCGTCGACGTCTTCGGGGCCGTTTTGCACGAGGCGACGGATCTCCGTGCCCAGCTCGGTGCCGCCCGGCTCGCGGGTGACGACGACCTCGCGGCCACGGCTCTCAAACCAGTCGCGCACCGACTGGATCTGCGTGGACTTCCCCGAGCCGTCGCCACCTTCGAAGGTGATGAACACTCCTCGCGCTGCCATCAGCTGTCCTTCTTCGTCGCGGCCTTCTTGGTGGCCGTCTTCTTCGCGGTGGTCTTCTTCGCCGTCGTCTTCTTGGCCGTCGTCTTCTTGGCCGTCGTCTTCTTCGCGGCCGTCTTGCGCGTGCGCTTGGGGGCCGGGCCCTTGGCGCGCTTATCTGCCAACAGCTCGTAGGCGCGCTCGGCCGTGAGGTCCTCGACCGTCTCGGCGCGCGGCACCGTCACGTTGGTCTCGCCGTCCGTCACGTAGGGGCCGAAACGGCCGTCCTTGACGGTGACCTTCTTGCCCGAGATCGGGTCCTCGCCAAACTCGCGCAGCGGCGGGCGGGCCGTGCCACGGCCGCGGGTCTTGGGCTGGGCATAGATGGCCAGGGCCTCGTCCAGAGTGATCGTGAGCAGCTGATCCTCGGAGGCCAGCGTGCGCGAGTCCGTACCCTTCTTCAGGTAGGGGCCGTAGCGGCCGTTCTGCGCGGTGATGACCTCGCCCGAGGCCGGGTCCGTGCCCACCTCGCGGGGCAGGGACAGCAGATTCAGCGCATCCTCGAGGGTGACGGTGGCGATGTCCATGGTCTTGAACAGCGAGGCAGTGCGAGGCTTGACGGCGCTCTTCTTCGTCTTCTTCGCGCCCTCCTCGGCGCCCTCAGACGCCTCGGGCAGGACCTCGGTGACGTAGGGGCCGTAGCGGCCGTCCTTGACGATGATCGTGTGGCCGGTCGCGGGGTCGACGCCCAGCTCGCGGCCGTCGTCGGCGGCGCGGGAGAAGAGCTGATCGATCAGCTCATCCGTCAGCTCGTCGGGGGCGACCTCCGGCGGCACGTTCGCGCGCGTCCCGTCGGCCTTTTCCATGTAGGGCCCGTAACGGCCCACGCGCAGCGTCACGCCGCGACCCAAGTCGATCGAGTTGACGGCGCGCGCGTCGATGTCGTCGCCGAGGGAGGCGACGTCGTGGCGCAGGCCGCCATTCTCACCCGTGCCGTCGGGGCCGAAGAAGAAGCCGGTCAGGAACTCCGTGCCGTTCTCCTCGCCCGCGGCGATACGGTCCAGGTCGCCCTCCATCGAGGCCGTGAAGTCGTAGTCGACCAGGTTCGCCAGGTTCTCCTCGAGCAGGCGCGTCACAGAGAAGGCCAGCCACGTGGGCACCAGGTACTGGCCGCGGTGCGTCACGTACCCGCGGTCCCCGATCGTCTGGATGGTGGCCGCGTAGGTGGAGGGACGGCCGATGCCGAGATCCTCCATGGTCTTGACCAGCGTTGCCTCCGTGTAGCGGCCCGGAGGCTGGGTCTCGTGGCCGTCCGGGGTGGCCTCGGTCAGCGTCGCGGGATCACCCTCGGCGACGTCCGGCAGGGTCTTCTCCGCGTCGTTCTTTTCCGCGTCGTAACGGCCCTGGTCGCGGCCCTCCTGGTAGGCCAGGCGGAAGCCCGGGGAGGTGATAACCGTGCCCGAGGCCGAGGACAGCACGTCGTGGCGCGCACCGTCGACCTCAATGCCGGTGAGCACGCGGATCGTCGCCGTGTAGCCGAGCGCGTCGGCCATCTGCGAGGCGACCGTGCGCTTCCAGATCAGGTCGTACAGGGCCAGCTGCTGCTTCGACAGGGAACCAGCCACCTCGCCCGGCGTGCGGAAATGATCGCCGGCGGGTCGGATCGCCTCGTGCGCCTCCTGGGCTCCCTTCGACGTGGTGCCGTACAGGCGCGGGGACTCAGCCACGGCCTCGGCCCCGTAGAGCTGGGTGGCCTGCTCGCGGGCGGCGTGGATCGCCTGGCTGGACAGCGCCGTGGAGTCGGTACGCATGTAGGTGATGTAACCGGACTCGTAGAGGGACTGGGCGGTGCGCATCGTCGAGGACGCGTTCCAGTGCAGCTTGCGCGACGCCTCCTGCTGGAGGGTCGACGTCGTGAAGGGGGCGGCCGGGCGGCGACGGTAGGGCTTGCGGGTCACCGAGTCGATGACCGAGGCCGGGGCGTCCGACAGCGCGCGGGCGTACGAGCGGGCCGTGGCCTCGTCCAGATGGAGGACGCCGGCCTTGACGGCCTTCGCGCTCAGCTCGCCCTTCTCGGAAAAGTCGGAGCCGGTCGCGATGGCGTGGCCGTCCACGGAGGAGACGCGCGCGCCGAAGGCCTGGCCCGCCGACGTGAACGCCGTGTCGATTGACCAGTACTGGGCGCTCACGTGCGCCATGCGGTCACGTTCGCGGGCGACCACGAGGCGCGTGGCCACCGACTGCACGCGGCCAGCCGACAGGGACGGGCGGATCTTGCGCCACAGGAGGGGCGAGACCTCGTAGCCGTAGAGGCGGTCGAGGATGCGGCGAGTCTCCTGCGCGTCCACGAGGTCGGTGTCCAGGTCGCGCGTGTTCTCCAGGGCGCGCTGGATCGCTTCCTTCGTGATTTCGTGGAACACCATGCGGCGCACGGGAACCTTCGGCTTCAGGACCTGCAGGAGGTGCCACGCGATGGCTTCACCCTCGCGGTCCTCATCAGTTGCCAGATAGAGTTCGTCGGACTCCTTGAGGAGCTTCTTGAGTTCGGTGACCTTTTTCTTCTTATCCGGGTTCACCACGTAGTAGGGCTTAAAGCCATCATCCACGTTGACGGCGAAGCGGCCGAACGGCCCCTTCTTCATGTCCTTGGGCAGCTCGGAAGGCTGCGGGAGGTCGCGGATGTGGCCGATCGAGGCGGTCACGTGGTAGTCGGGACCCAGGTATCCCTCGATGGTGGCCGCCTTCGCAGGAGACTCCACGATCACGAGCTTCGTCGCTGACATTGCCGGTCCCTTCCGTCGCTTCCCCAGTATTTGTAGCACCCTCACCCGCGGTTCACCCGGCGAGGCATCTGGGATGGACCTTACCGCGTCCCACCCACATCTGGGTACCGGTGCCGCTTCCGCGCGTCTCACGCCGCCCGGGTTTGACATTGACGAGGCCGTGGCGGATTCTCGCGCGCGGGCGCGCCCGGGCGAGGCGCCGGTGGGCTCATCCGGCGATACCTATACATAGGGGGAAGCCCCGGCCTCGTGCCGTATCCCCGCGACACCCATCGTTTGTGTGACGGGCACGTCATCGGGCAGAATCGTGAACGTGAGTTTCCTGTCCGGTATCCCCTTCCCCGTGTGGTTCGCCATCGGGTGCGTCGTCGTACTCCTGCTGAATCACTACGTCAAGCAGGCGGCCGCGCGCGCGAAGGGCGCCGTTCCCGCGCCGCGCGACGTGCGCAAGGCCGGCAAGGAGAAGGACTGGAACAAGCTCAACGAGCACCACACCCCGAAGGTCCACGGCAAACGCGAGGACATGGCGACCGACCCTCGGGCGCGCCTGCTCGCCCCGTCCATGGTGTACGCGCTGTGTAACGGCGACCCGGTCAACGAGCTTGCGCTGTCGGCCCCGGAGGCCACGAAAACCATGATGGAGCACGACTGGGGGATCACGGACCGCGAGGGACTCATCCGCCAGCTGTATTCACTCCTGCGCGCGGGGCAACGCGAGGGTTTCGCGTCGCTGCGCGAGCGCTGCCAGAAGAAGTCGTGGGCCGAGTCCGAGATCGCGCGCCTGAGCAAGACTGCCGACTCGTCGATGGAGGACTGGGAGAGCCGCTGGCGTATCCGCCGTTTCTTGGACAACGACCGCGGCATTCAGACCCTGGATTTCGCCGCGTGGGATTTCCTGCGCGCGGCGAATCTGACGCGCGCGGGCGCGGGCCTCGGCTGGCTCAGTGAGGACGAGGCCTGGGATACCTTCGCTCTCATCAACCGCGCGCTACAGCACTCGTATTCCTCGTGGGACGAGGCCTGGGAGGCCTACCGCACGACCCGCTGGCTGTGGGCCGCCGAGGGAGACGTGCAGACCGCGGCCAACGACCTGCATGACCGTAACCGAGGCGAGTTCCTCCTCGGCGCGTCGGGCCTGTGGACGGCGATCCCGTGGGACGCCCCCTACCCGACGACCCGTTTCCTGCTGCTCGATGCGCTCGCCGACATGGGTGCGCTGCGACTGCTGCAACCCTCGGCGTGGCGCTACGCGTCGGCGTGGGAGCAGTACCTGGATGCGCACGCACGCACCCGCGCCCCCATGTCCATCGGCGGCAAGCCGATCGTCCAGTAGCGACGCCGCGTCGAAGGTTGGATGGGCTGGTTGAGAGCGCGCACATCAGCAGACCGGAGACACGCACCCTCACACCCTGTACAATGTTCTGTACATAGGCGAGCAGAGGAGCACCCATGAAGATCATGACCTACACCGAGTCGCGCGCACGCTACGCCGAGGTCCTCGACCAGGTCGTCAACGACCGCGAGGAAATCGTCATCACCCGACAGGGTCACGAAAGCGTCGTCATCATGGCCCTCGACGAGTACGAGTCCCTCATGGAGACCGTCTACCTCATGCAGTCCCCCGCGAACGCCCGCCACCTGCGCGAATCGATCGCGCAGCTGCGACATGGCAACCTCGAGGAGCACGATCTCATCGACATCCCTGACGAGGAGAACTAACGATGCTCAAAGTCTTGTGGACCCCACACGCCTGGAACGACTACGTCTGGTGGCAGTTCGAGGATCGCAAGACCCTCAAGCGCATCAACGCCCTCATCAAGGACATTCAGCGCAACGGGAACGAGGGGATCGGCAAGCCTGAGCCCCTCCACTACGAGTTCTCCGGGTACTGGTCACGCCGGATCGACTCACGGCACCGCCTGATCTACCAGATCAGCGACGACGGCAAAGCCCTCTGGATCATCTCCTGCCGCTTCCACTACGGCCAGTAGCAACCTACGCACCTGAGACACCCGTCGCTCATCTACCCCCGCTGTGCTCGCACGGCGCCGAGCGCCTCAGCCGCCTCGCGCGCGAGATCAGTCGGGGCATCAGGCAGCGCGTCGAGCGCCCGCAGCGCCTTGGCGAGCGTACTCGCCCCTTTCATCTTTGGGCGCAGCTCCTCGGGCACGCTCACCCTCATGCCATAGTCGCCCGCGAGCGCCACCAGGGCCTCGACCATACGATTCGCACCCCGGATGCCAACGAGCGACGGCAGCAGGGCGGCGATGGTCTGCGCGACGCGGTAGCCTGCCAGGGCAGAAACGGACGCGCAGTCGCTCAGCGTCTGGGTGACCCGCCCGGGACCGAACCACCCGTTGCGCAGCAGGTAGCCGATCTCCTCAGCCATGGCAGCCGGGTCGTACCGCCCGGTGTCGGCGAGGCGTGCGATGGCCTCGGCGGCGATGGCCCTGTAGTGTGCCTGCGCGGCCGTGGACGCCCACGCCAGGGCCGAGTAGGTGGGGGAACCCGGCGTCCGCCATCCCTCTCCCAGCGCGCGCACGATGACCTCGAAGGCGGTGATGACCTGCGGGAACTTGAAGAACGCACCCTGGAGGACAGGCATCGCGTGGGCGGCCAGAATGTCCGGGTTGTGCTGGAGGGCCCAGGCAGCCCACGCGTAGGCGACGCCGCTCGACCGGTAGTCCCCGGATTCCAGAAGCCGCCCGGTGAACTCGGGAGCCACCCCCGCGACGTTGGCGAGGGCACCCGCCAGCGAGTCCTCGCCGGTTGCCAGGGTTTGCCCGGGGATCGCCCACGTCTCGTGCATGTCATCCGTCTTGGTGTACTCGCCGTGTACAACGCTCACCGGCTTCTGGTAGGGAGCGCGGATGATCTGCCGCTCCCATTGCACCTCCATAGGTTCGAGCGGCTCGGTCAGGATCGGGTCGAAGCGGTACATGTCCTGACCGTTCGGCTTGTCGTAGGGCTTGTCACCGCAGGCGACACGCAGCTGCTCGTGGAGGAGCGCAACCGGGCCTCGGTGTTGCTCCCACTCGCTGCCCTTGCGCAGGTAGCCGCGGAAGTGCCCAGCCTCGGGCGCGTCCTTCACATCCACGTCGCGCAGGAGCCGCGAGGCCAGGTAGGACAGCTGGTTGGCACCCTTCCAGTTGGGGGCGCTGCGCCAGTACCTGGCGAGCAGCGTCTTGTCGGCCTCCGCCAGCTCGATACCCTCACCGCTGATGCGCGTCAGGAGCGCGGGCAGGGCGGCGCCCGCGGACGCGTCCTCGAAGAGGGCGTGCAGCGCCGCGACGGCCACGTCGTTATCGGCGGGCAGCTCGACGGTGTGCGACGTGCGCGGCAAGTCCGCGGCGGGGGCGTCCGGGAACATCCACGAGGCCTGGGCCCCCTCCCCGGGTTCACGTCCCCGGGCGGTTGCACCGGGGGCGGCCGACCCCGCAGGCCCGGCCCCGGCCTCGTCCCCACCGTCCCCGGAACCGTCAGGGTCCCCGGACGGAGCGGAAGCCGGGACGAGCGCGGCGACGCGGTCTCGCAGGTCGAGGGGGAACTCGGCGGCACCCACGACGTCGCTGACGGCGGCCGCGCACCCGGGATGAGCCTTGACGAGGGCGGCGAGCAGGCGCAGGTGTGCGCGCTGCAGCTTCTTCTCAGAGCGGGCGAGGACCTGCGCGCTGGCCTGCACGAGCGCGCCCGCCTGCTCTACCGTGAGCTCTCCAACGAGGCCAAGGAGAGCCTTCTGTGCCAGGGACACCGTGGACGAGGGCTCGGCCCCGAGCAGGGCGATGAGGTCCGCGGCCGCCGCGAGCCTTTCCTCGCGCGTCGGTTCGAGCGCCTCCCAGGCCCGCGAGAAGACGCGGGCGTTATAGGCGGAGAAGTCGCGCCTCTGGGCGGCCAGACACTCGGAGAGGATACGGGGCCGCAGATGCGGGAAGCGCGTCGCCATGTAGCGGACGAGGTCGTGGCTGTGCAGGCGCTCGAAGTCACCGCCGGGCGCGGAGGGGTCCTCGCGGTACATCCACACGAAGAGCGCCGAGCCGGGCAGGGCACCCTCGACGCGGAAGAACTCCCAGAACTCATGGTCCAGGAAGGTCGGGTTCTCCTCGAAGAAGCGCTGCGTCTCATCCGAGGTGGGGTGAGGCGCGGGAATGATCCTGCGCGCGAAGTACTCCAGGGAGGGCGCGGTGGTCAGATACACTCCACGCTCGGCCAGGAGGGAGCGGTAGGTGTGCCAGAAGGCAACGCCGCCGGGGCTCCCGGCTGCCTCCTCGAGCCACTCACTGCTCCGCCCAGCCGCGCCGCGCCTGTGGGCGGCGAGCAGACGCTCCAGGTCCGCTCCCTCGCGCGGGTCGCCGCCGCGGCGGCCCGACCAACGGGCTCCGTAGTCATCACCGGCGTCGTCGCTCCCGGCCAGGGCGGCGCGCAGAAAAACGCACAGACGCACCGTGTCCTCTGGGACTGCGTCCCACTCCCACTCGACGACGGGCGGGACGAGGCGCGCGAAGGGCACGGACTTAACAAGAGAGCGCCGATCCTTCTCCGAGGCCCCCTCCAGCACCCGCTCGTAGGCGTCGATGGCGCTCTCCCCGGCGGTGAGGAGGCGCTTGAGGGCCGCGCGGCGATCGGCCAGTGTCATGGAGGTGGTCATTGGCCCATCTCCTTCAGCGTGTGCGCATACTTGGCCGCCTGTGAGGACCCTCGGAAAAGGCCGAGCCAGCCGATACACTCCTCGCCGAGCGGCGGTGCCCATCCCTCGGCCTGCGCCCGTGCGTACTGTGCAGTAACGACGCCCAGCAACTGCCCGATGCCCGTGCGCCCTCGCTCGAGCGCGGGCAGCAGCGTGAGCGCCAGATCCAGCGCGAGGCGGGGGTCCACGTCCCCCAGATCCCCGAAGGCCTGCGCCCACCGGTTCAGTTTCACGGTGTGCGCCACGGCCTCGAAACCAGACACAACCTGGTCGAAGACGAGGTCACCGCGCGCCACCAAGGCGGCCAGGGCCTCGACGCCGAGCGCGCGCGACTCGACCTCGCGCTCGCCCATCGCCTGTCCAAGGAGCTGGGCGGACAGCGAATCCCAGCGCCCGCCGTGCTCGCACAGGGCCCGGTAGCAGTCGGCGGTCAGCTGCGTACTGTCAAGCACATACCACTGCGAGGCGATCAGGCAGACGGCGAAGTGACGCACCGACGCAGGGTAGAGATATCGGTGAGCAGTAAAATCACCCGAGGCGCTCGCAATATCCGCGAGCGCGCCCAGCTCAGGGCCTGTCGCGCCCGTATCTGCGCCGACGACGCGCGGGAAATAGAAGGCGTAGACCGGCGATCCGTCGCGCGCGACCTTGGGCTTCCCGGACTCATAGGCGGGGCGCCCTTCCCACGTCACGGCGAGGGAGGACAGATAGCCCTCAACACGTCTGCGCACCACCCCTTCAAGGGCGAGACGGATGCGAGCCGCGGCGGGCAGCTCCGCCTCCCGCTCCTCCACAAGCGCGAGCGCGGCCGCGCAGTCCGGGTGCTCGACGTCCACGCGCAGCAGCGCCTGGGTGAGATCGGCGGGTAGCGGCGAGGCAGCCCCGTTGTCCAAAGCACGGCGCACGAGGATAAGCGGGTTCACAGCTCCGCGATCGTCGGTGGGCGTGGCCAGGAGGTCGTAGTGCCGTCCACGCTCGACCAGGCCCGCAACTTCGATGATGCGCTCTCGCAGAAGGGTCGGCATATTTTCCGTTTCCAACCAGGCAGTGCCAGCAGCCAGCGGGTTCTCCGCGCCCTCCCCTCCCCCATCGAGGGCTATCTGCAGGAGAGTTCCGAGCATGCGCTCGTACCCGAATCTGCGCGTGGTCAGGCGCCGCACAAGCGGGCGCAACGATTCCAGCACGGCCGGGTCGAATTCTGGGGAAGCGAGGAAGGCAAGCAGCAGCTCGTATTCGAGCCCCATCTGCGCGCCCTGCGCCAGGACGCCGATCCGACCAACCACGTCGTCGGCGCTCATGGGAACCAGGTCCGTCACCTCCCGAGGAGGCGGCAGGAAGGCGGCGGGAGCCTGCTCGCCAGTGTCCTCCTCGGGGACGAGGCCGGGGCTGGTCTGGCCAGTCGCCGTATGCCCAGGGTCGAGGAGGGTGATCGTATCGGCGACGAGCGGGTCCAACTCCGCATCCGACAGGAGGCGGCCGACCGCTGCGGAGTCGAGGAAGCCCGATCGCAGCGCGTCACTCGCCAGCTCGATGGCCAGAGCCTGCACCTGCGCATGCGGGAAAGACAGCGCGATCGCCAACAGGGGTTCGATGCCGCCGGGACTCAGGACCTCGAGATCACCGCGCAGGATTGTCAAGGCTGCGAGTGCGTTGGCCTTCGACCCCATGAGCGCTCCCTCGCAGCTGCGCGCAAACAGCTCAAGGTCGAGGCGACCAGCCCTGGCGAGGGCGGACAGGTGCCCGACCGCCAGGGTCACGGTTGCCCCGACGGGAGACGACATGAGGGCACACAGAGTCGACTGCCGCGCCTCGGCCTCGTCAATGGTCATGGCGAGCAGGCGCAGGGTGCGCGAATACCACCCGGCACGCGCGGAGGGCAGGTCGGCCGCCAGCATCTCCAGGAGGGCGTCGAGCAGACGATCACGTTCGATGAGCCCCTCATTGACGCTCGCTTCGAACGTGCGCGACCAGCCGGGCGTTTGCTCCGAGCCCATCGAGGCAGAACGGTCGGAGGAGGACAGCGACACGCCGCGGTTGCCTTCCTGGCGCAGCATCCCCCACGCCAGCTCCTCACGCAGCTCCCGATCGGCACGCATGAGGGGCAGCTGCAGTCCGGGTTCGAGGCCGATGAGCGCCGTCAGGTACCGCTGATCGTGGTCGAGGGCCAGGTCACCGTGCAGTTCGGCCAGGCGCAAGAATCCGATCCCCTTGAGCCAAGCACCGGTGACCCTGGAGCTGACGTCCAGGTCATGGGCCGTGGGCGGGCCCTCGTTGATCTCGAGCATGCGCGCGTAGACCTGATCGAGTGTCCACTCGCCTGGGTGGGCCTCGGTCCACAGGTGCAGTCTCCAAAAGTCCGCACATTCATCCAGCGTGGTTGGCCGCCAGAACGGATCCGACTTCTCACTCATTGATCCTCCTTGATCAGCGTGGAGACGGCGAGGACGTGCTTGCAGGGGCCCCGCCCGCCCCTGTGTTTCATCCACCATGGGCAGGTGCAGCGGTACTCGCCGATGGCGTAAGGGTCGGCGGGCACCTCCACCCGGTAGCGGTTTGCACCCGAGGCGACACGGAAGCGCGCCCCCTCCTCGTGGGTGACCGCGCCGCGCTCAATGAGCATGCGTGCCCCGACCAGGCGCGGATGCATAGCGGTGAGGGCGTCGGGACGCACAGGCAGAGGACGGTGAAAGTAGGCGCCCTCGGTGACGTCAAAGCCAACCTGACCACTCGAGGCCAGGAGTGCCAGGCCGCCGGCCACCCGGTCGGGGGCCAGTCCGGAGCGCGCGGCCATGAGCTGCGTGTCGATGCGAGGCTCGAAGGAGAGCAGGGCGGACAGCATATCCGCGTCCTCCTCGACGCGCGGATCCCCCAGGGACGCCAGGACCGCCCCCTCCCCCGAGAAGCCGCGCGACTTGGCGGGGCTGAGCCCCACGCTCAGTCGCGCGCCGGGCAGGCGAGCGACCCACAGGGAAGCGACCGGCTCACTGCCAGCATCAACGTCAGGCCCGTAGGCCTCGAGCGAGGTGATGAGATGAAGAAGTGGCTCGAACACGCGCAGGCGCTCGGGGCCAGCGACGCACGCGGCCCCCGGCGCGGGCCGGGTCCCCAAGCGCAGACCGCGCACGGCCCGCCCCGCCCACATGACCGTGCCCGTCGCGCTGGACCTGGGCAGGCCTCGGATGAAGGCGCGTGCCTGCGAGGTATTCAACGCGTGCAGCGGCATCATCGCGGAGGAGAGCATCTGCGTCTCCGCGAATCCCTTGAGCCAGCGCAGGGACAGCGGCACCTTCTCCTCCGTGACCTCCTCGTCCAGAGTCGTGGCCGTCAGCCCCTCCTCGCCGACACCCAGATGCAGGGGTTCCCCGGCGCGCAGGGACGCCAGGGTAGCACGCAGCGGCTGGTTCACGTCCACGTTGGTCACGCCGACCGCGCAGTGGGTGGCATCCAGGGCCGAGGACTCCACGTCGAGCCGCGCGTACACACCGCAGCAGACGCTGAAGGACTCGAAGCGCAGGCCCTCGGCCGTGCTGGTCACGACCGGGTCGAGCATCCCAATACGTGTCAGCCCTCCGCCGGGCGCGACGACCATGCCGGGCGGCACATAGAAGCGGGTGCGCGCCACTCGTGCGACCGCGAGCAGGCCGGCGGCCACCACGTCGGGACGCTCCATAAAGCCCGAGAAGAAATAGGGATGCGTGGCCTCTCCCTCGGGGGTGGACCCTCCCGAGGTGGCCAGCGCGAGCCCCGTACCCTCATCCAGGCGCGAGGGGGCACCGTATCGGTAGGCCAGCTCGTAGTCCATGTCGCTCCTTCGCGTGATTGTGGCGTCAGGCTAACACAGGGGTCCCACATCTGGAGTCGGCCTCGTGCACTCCCGTTTCCGCGCTGACGACACCCCTGGAATGACGCCACAAAGTCCACCTGATACAGCGAGGCGCCGCGGCCATCGAGGCCGGCGCCTTCGCCGTCATTGTCGGCACCGCGATCACGCACCCCACG
>NZ_JASONN010000277.1:0-278 GCF_030217285.1 Pauljensenia sp. UMB3104
TTCTTCTTCGAAAACCCAATATCAAGAGTCGCGACAGTCATGCTTGCACCTGACTTTCACGCTCAATCACCGGGAGAATGCCGAGCTGGTTCTTGAGCAGGTCGTAGATGAACAGACGTCCCTTCTGGGTCCAGTACATGTGGGTGCGGGTCTGGCCTTCGCCGTATTCGTGGGTCTTGGACTGGGTGTATCCCTGCTCGGCGTACTTCGCGTACAGGAACCACCGGCCCGACTGATGGAACTGCACGCGAGCATCACGCAGGATCCGGTTGAGCTTC
>NZ_JASONN010000278.1:0-277 GCF_030217285.1 Pauljensenia sp. UMB3104
TAATACCGGCTGGAGCAAGGATCTAATATCACCCTCCTCAAAACGGAGGCGACCCGAAGGAAGCCGTACATGCTTAACATCGCCATTTCTTGCCCATCGACGCACCGTATCTGGGGAAACTTCGAGAATTCGCGCCGCCTCGAATGCGTCAATGATTGTTGGTTGTTGCATTTTCTGCACCTCCTGCGCGCCATCTTTACACGCGCATTCAGTGCTGTCAAGAATCACTGTTGCATTTTCTGCACTTATTGCTATGATTTACACATGGAACGAAACG
>NZ_JASONN010000279.1:0-277 GCF_030217285.1 Pauljensenia sp. UMB3104
CAAAGACAACGTCATTTTCCTTTGCCCACTTAGCCAGATTCTGCAAGAAGCCGGGAGCTGGAACGATAAATCCGCCCTCCCCTTGCAACGGCTCTATCACTATGCAAGCTAAGCTCTTAGCCCCAATCATTTTCTCGAGCCAATTGATAGTGCGTTTGGCTGCCTGATCACCATCTAGCCCGTCACGATAGGGATTAGACATTGGCATGCGATAGATTTCCGGGGCAAATGGGCCATAGCCTGACTTATAAGGATCTACCTTCGCCGTCATTGCCAT
>NZ_JASONN010000280.1:0-277 GCF_030217285.1 Pauljensenia sp. UMB3104
TTTTTCTTAAGCCCCAGTGCTAGTGCTGAAAGAGCAGATCCAATCAGTGTCATGACACCTACATAGAATGGTGCGCTCGTTGCATCGCCAGTTTTTGGTAGAACATTTGCAGAAGAATTTGTCCCTTTATTTCCTGTATTTCCATTTATAGAACCAGGCTGTGCTGTTCCTGGGTTCATTGGATGCTCCGGTTTGGCCGGTTCTTCGGTGAAGGCCCAAGAACCTGTAATGCTTGCGTTCTTGTCACCCATGGTGCCGTTATTCGGATCGGTCCAAC
>NZ_JASONN010000281.1:0-276 GCF_030217285.1 Pauljensenia sp. UMB3104
GGAGATTTGCCCGACTTTTGCGGGCCCACCACCAAGGAGCGTCTGTAGAAGAACTGGGAAGCACCAGACTGGCCGCGCTCGCCCAGCTTTGCGCCCTCACGAACCCGATAATGATTAACATCGCACCATAGCTGCCAGCCAACGTGAACCAGCGGCGCGCCCAAATCAAATCCAGATGGGACCGTACAGTGAGCTTCAATCCAGTCAGCCGCTAAAAACCCAAGAGTTGGGAAATCAACAACACGCTCACTCATTTACAACCACTTTCAGCCGTGT
>NZ_JASONN010000282.1:0-276 GCF_030217285.1 Pauljensenia sp. UMB3104
GGGGATGGGCGCGCTGTTCGCGGCGGAGGCCGCCACGACCTCGAAGGTGACGGTCGACGTCGCGCGGTTACCCACCGAATCCACGACCGTGTACTCCACGCGGACGACCCCGGCCTCGGATCCGGCGGCCAGACGCACCTGGTTACCGGTGACAAACACCGTTCCCAGCTCCGAGCCCGACAGGACCGTGACGTCGGGATCCAGGTTCAGCGACAGGCCAATCGGCGAGCGATCGTTGCTCAGGACGCTCACCGAACCAATGTCGTCGGCGCGCAC
>NZ_JASONN010000283.1:0-276 GCF_030217285.1 Pauljensenia sp. UMB3104
CGTCCAAATCCTTGCGAATTCGTCCCACGAATGTCTCGCGTTTTCCGACAGCATTGACAGCTTGAGGGTAGACTTGATGAGCAACATCATCCTCTACTACTGCTCCTGGGAAGTTCGCAATAGCTGCTTTGACCTCTGCGATGGGTGCTACTTCTTTTGTCTCGATGTAGACAGACTCTGAGTGCGCTGAAAGAACAGGGATACGAACACAAGTAGCAGAAACCGCAATCGTGTCATCTTCCATGATCTTCTTGGTTTCATTGGTCATCTTCATCT
>NZ_JASONN010000284.1:0-276 GCF_030217285.1 Pauljensenia sp. UMB3104
TCGGGCGTCTTCCGATTGTGGTCGGCACGCGCTCGGCAGTGTGGGTTCCCTGTGCGAAGCTGAGCCTCATCGTCATCTGCGACGACGGCGACGATCGGCTGCGTGAGCGCCGGTTCCCGCGCTGCGACGTTCTCGACGTTGCCGTTCAACGGTGCGCGGTGGAGGGCGCGGGACTCCTTGTTGCTTCCTTCGCACGCTCGGTGAAGGCACAGGCTCTCATCCGTTCTGGATGGGCGGTCAGTCTCGATCCGGTGCCCGGCGCGCTGCGCGACGCGA
>NZ_JASONN010000285.1:0-276 GCF_030217285.1 Pauljensenia sp. UMB3104
CCCCTCCGAGGCCGGTCCACCAGCGTCTTACTTCTTGCCCCTGGATGGCGGGAGCATCAGGCTGAGGCGGAGCGGCTGCCTCGAGTAGATTCTCGCCAGCCATGCTCGTCATTTGTTCCTCACTCATTGGGGATCACACTCCTTAGACAACGAGATGCGCAGTTTAGAAACCGTAAGCGGATGAAAGCACTACCGAGAGCAGGAAGAACAGAAGCACCGCGGCCATGACAACAACGACCGGGATGGCATTCAGCCGAAGCGCACGAGAGACATATT
>NZ_JASONN010000286.1:0-276 GCF_030217285.1 Pauljensenia sp. UMB3104
CGGCCGCGGCTTTCTCAGCATCATGCTTTGCTTTTTCGCGTTGCAGGATGAGCAGGCCTTCGGCGTACAGTTTCTCGGTGGGGTCGTCGCTGCGGACGTCCGGGCGGCGGCCATTGACCTTGACCCAGTCGGTGATTGCCGGCCACATTTCCATCGCTTCTTCCGGCTTCAGGGTGATGCGGGTAGCGGCGATGGCGTCTTGGATGATGCGCAGCACCGGGCTGGAGACCTGCTTGGACATCACTTCAAAAGCCTTCTGGAAGGGGTTGATCGATT